>JBAYFD010000016.1:0-15481 GCA_041667365.1 Fibrobacteraceae bacterium
ATATGCAAAAGACGGATCTTCCGCAAAATGCCACTGGATTTACATCACCCTCGGCGACATTCCCGGAATGGAAAAGCCCGTCGCACACAAAGAATCCGGTCCCATAAGCGTCCACGTCTTTCAGATAAATTCATTCGCACCATGGGACGGCAAAAGAAAAATCAGCGCGCTCGAGCGCTTCGCCTTATTTTTCAGGACTGTCAAGGAACTGTACGATACCGCGAAAGAGATGCGGAACGCGCCCCGCTCCTAAAAGAACATAGCGAAGTAAACAGGCAAATAAACGATTTTGCCGATCTGCTTTATTTCCCGCTCGTTCGACAGGACGAAGGCGTGCTGAATCTGATAATTTTTATCATTCACAAAACGACTCAAGGCGCTATGCACCATATAATCTTTTCCTGATTTTATCTCCAACGGAGCCACGGACAAATTATCATAATCATCAATCAGATAATCCACTTCCCCCTTGTCCCGGTTGTCATAATAATAAAGTTCATGTCCGTGGGCGGAAAGTTCGCACGCCACGGCGCATTCATAGACGCTTCCCAGATTGATACTTTTTACATCATTTAAAATGGCGTTGACATTCGTCCTGTAAAGTATGCCGGTCAAAATTCCGGGGTCGTTTAAATACAACTTCATCAAATTCTTGCCGCTGGATTCTATAAGCGGGAACACGGGCGCGGAAATCGCCTTGACATCCAAGGCAATTCCCGAATGAATCAGATATTCGAATTCATCGGCATAGTCGGCAGATCTTTTGCCTTTCTTGTTCTCGATTTTCTGAATGACGATGCGTTTCTTTTTGTTTTCAAGCGTGGACGGAATCATTTCATAAACACGGCCGATTTTCAGTTTCCGTTCTTTGTCATATCTCGCGGCATCGATGGCGTAAAAATGGTGGATGTCTTCGTGTATCTTGCGCACTTTCACGATGTTATGTTCCGCTACGTAAGAATTCACGGCATCCGGGAGACCGCCCACGAGCAAATATTTCTTGAAAAGATCCAGCATCTTATTATGGAGTGATTCTTCCAAACTTTCACGCGCTTCAAATTTTTCCTTCAGTGCGCGGACAGCCATTTCCCCGACTCCGTTCGCGTACAGGAATTCTTCAAAATCCAACGGATGCATTTTCAGGAGTTCAACGCTTCCCATCGGCACGGAAGTCGTCTCCGCAAGCGTCACTCCCAACAAGGAGCCGCTCGCGATATATGTAAACCGATTTTCCTCCTTCAAAAATTTCAGGAGTGTAAGCAGATGAGGATATGCCTGTATTTCATCCAGAAAAACGAGCGTATTTTCCTTCGCCTTCATTCTATTGCCGGCGAGCACGCTCAGCTGCAAGTAAAAATCAGCAGGCGTCCTGGCATTCGCAAAGAGGCGGTCCTTCAAAGAGTCCTCCAGCAGATTGATTTCTATGAAATTCGGGAAAAACTCCTTCCCGACGCTCCGGATGATATACGTCTTGCCGGTCTGACGCGCGCCTTCGACTATCAGGATCTTATTCGCATCGCTTTTCAGAAAATCAGCTATTTTTGCCCTTATTTTGCGAAAAAGCATGTCATCCTCCACTTTTCAATATAAAAATACAATAAAAACTCACACTTTTCAATATAAAAATAGGGTGCAAAACCACACTTTTCAAATTGACACGAAAAACGCCCCTCCGGAGGAGGGGCGTCTGAATGTCATCTGCGCGCGAGCGCGTACAAATTAGCCGAGAGTGACTTCGACCTTGTGCGTGCCGCTCGTGAAAATCGGAGCGACGTTGCTGTCGATTTCCTTGCCGTCCACGGCCATCTTCGCGACGCCCTTGCACACGTGCTTCGGGTTCTTCACGACGATCTGGTACGTAGCGCCGCGGAACTTGCGGGTCGCTTCGAATCCGTTCCACTTGGAAGGAATGCAGGGATCCACGACGAGTCCGCGGTAGTTCGCGCGAATGCCGAGGATGTACTGCGTCGCGGCCTGATACGTCCAGGTGGACGTGCCGGAGAGCCATGCGTTGCGGCCGAGGCCGAACTGCTTGTGCTCATCGCCGAGGATGTTCTGCGGATAGCAGTACGGTTCGGATTCGAACTCGTCGAGCTTCGTGTTCTTCGCCGCCGGGTTGATCTGGCAGTAGTACTGGAACGCATTGTCGCCGCGTCCGAGAATCGTTTCGGCGATCATCACCCACGGATTCGTGTGGAGGAAGATACCGCCGTTTTCCTTCGCTCCGGGAGGATAGGTGGAAATGCCGCCGACCATCGGATCGAAGCCGCGGTAGCCCGGGGTGGAGCTCTTCACGCCATTGCTGGTGTTGAGGAGTTTGTTCAGGCTGTCCATGCCTTCGAACGCGCGGTCGCCGGTGGCGATGCCGCCCATGATCGGCCAGGACTGACCGTTGCAGTAGATCTTGCCGTACTTGGCCTTGTCCGTGCCATAGCCGTTGCCGTCCTTGTCGAACCAGCGGACCCACCACTTGCCGTCCCAGGCGCTGTCGTTGAACGCCTTCTTGACGTCTTCGTACCAGCCCTTGTACATTTCGACGGCCTTGGCGTCGCCGAGCTGTTCTTCAATGTCCATCATCTCAAGCAGAGCCTTCGCATAGAGGGCGGTGTTGAAAGTGGATTCCGCACCGAGCGGGAGGTTCATGCAATCATTCCAATCGGCGAAGCCGAGGAGCGGAAGGCCATGCTTTCCGAGGTGCGTGCGCGTGAAGTTGAGGCTGCGCTTCAGATGTTCGAGAATCGTGCCCCTGGCGCGTTCGGCGTGCTTTTTGCCCTTCTCATAGAACGGAATTTCTTCCTTGAGAAGATCCATCTTGCCCGTTTCCTTGAGGTAGCTCGCCACCGTGAGGACGATCCAGAGATGGTCATCGCCGTACCAGTCGGCATAGAGATGATTGCCCTTGGAATCGACGGCGGAAGCCTTTTCGCGGGAGTCGCCTTCGTTCGCTTCGCTGCCGGTATCTTCGGCGAGGGCGAGCGGCGCATACTGGTGCATCGCATTGCCTTCCGGGCGCTGCACGGAGAGGAGATTCTTTGCGAGTTCAAGAGCTTCTTCCGGCATGTGGCTCATCACGCCCATCAAGTCCTGCGTGGAGTCACGGTAGCCGATGCCGCGGCTCGTCCCGTAACCGAGCTGGTACAGGGAAAGGTAGCGGCTCCAGTTCTTGGTCGTGTGGCACTGCCGCGGATTGTGCACGTTCACCATCGTGTTGAACGACGCGTCCGGCGTGTTCACCTGGATCGCGGCGAGATACTTTGTCCAGAATGCGGCGAGGTCCGCGAAAGCCTTGTCCACGTTCTTCAGGTCGCGGAACTTCCTGATCGCCGGAGCGGCGACCTTGAGGCTCTGTTCCTGACCGAGCTGCGTGCAGGTGCGGAACGTCTTGTTCGCGGAAATCTTACCGGCGTGAATCATCAGGGCGGCAATGTTGTCACCGCGGTCGCATTCGCTGTCGCCGAGTTCCTTATTGCCGAGGGAAAGCGGGCAAGCCCAGGATCCCATCTCGTTGTTGCCGAGGAACACGCGGCGGTCGCCGTCAAAGCTCGAGACCTTGCGGTCGCAGGTGACGTAATTCACCGCGTAGTCGCGCTTCATGTAGGCGTACTGTTCGAGGACGAGGTGACCGTCCTTTTCAGGGTGGGCCTTGAGTGTCATCGTCTGCGGAACCCAGTCCGCGTTCGTGAGCTGCTTCTCGGCTTCGAAATGGCTGAATTCATAAACCGGAACGATGTCCACGTCCTTGGCGGCGCCCTTGAGGTTCGTCACCTGGATGTCCTGGAGGAGCGTGTTCGAGCCCTTCGGGACGAAGATCGTCACCTGCACGCGGAGGCCGTAAGCTTCGGCTATCCAGCGGCTGTAGGAAAGACCGACGTGGCATTCCCACTTGTCCATCTTGGTGAGGGTCGGCACGTAGAACGGGGAGAACACCTTGTATCCCTTGCCGTCCTTGATGCGGATGTACACGGTGCTCGCCTTGAAATCAGAGCAGGGCATCTGGGCGATGTACTTCGTAATACGGTTGAGGGCCGGGTCGCCTTTGCAGATAAGCGCGCCGCCCGTCGTATCGACGATACCGCCGAAATCGAGCGTCCCGACGTAGTTGCACCACTTGATGGGTGTTGCGGGGGTGGTGAGCACGTATTCCTTGTTAGCATCATCGAAATAGCCGTATTTCGCGGAAGCTTTCGCCTTCGGAGCGGTTTTCTTCGATTGCATTTTCTTAGTTGCCATTGTTTCTCCGTGAGAGGGGGTTAATGAACTATTGCTTGTTAAAATCGCGGGAGCCGAAATTGATGTAGAAGTATCCGCCGAGCTCCCTGTTCTTGGAAGGATCCTTCAGAATGGAAATCGCAGCACGCGCGTACTTGAGTTCCACTTCAATGTGGTCGCGGCTCATACAGTTGAGGAACGGTCCTTCGGGGTAGAGCGTCGGGCGCGGTTCTTCGGCGATCATCTTGTTCAGGCGTTCGATTTCCTGGAGGAGCTGCTTTTCCTGCGCTTCGAGGGCGCGGACCGCATCCCGCGGATCCACTCCGTAAAGGAACGCGTAGCCGAGGGTGCGCGGGTCGTCGTTAAAGCCGGTCAGATGGCGGAGGACTTCCTTGCGGAGGAGTTCCCTGCCCTTGTCCTTGATGGAGTACATCGTGCGCTCCGGACGGTTGCCGTCGCGTTCGGCGCGGCCCTGGATGAAGTCATTCTTTTCCAGGCGCGTGAGACGGTTGTAAATGGTGGACGTGCTGATTTTCGCCCAGCGGTCGAGTTCGCGGGTCTTAATTTGCGTCACAATGTCATAGCCGCTGCATTCATGTTCCAGAATGAAGCCGAGAAGCACTAAATCATAACGGTTCATAGCGTAGTTCCTTGCGTAATATTCCAAGTTGGAGTACTATCACCCCAAATGTACCTTATTTTTCCGGGCAACGTACCGCAGGCCCGCGGTTTTCTATCTTTGGCGACAAAAACTTCAAGCAAAGAATATCTTTTGCCTACCGAAAATCATAGCCTCCATAATGCACTACATCAGGTGCGCGTCGATGCCGGGCGATTCCACGCCGAGGGATTCTCCATTTCCGGACTCGCATCCTACCTGCAGTTCCCGGAACTGGATTTCGTCGTGGATATGGGGGAATGCCCCGTGTCGGCGGTGAGCCTTGATCACGTGTTCCTCACCCACGCCCACGGCGACCACAGCCGCTGCCTCATGCGGCACCAGAGCCTCCGGAAGATGATGGGCATTCCTTCCGATTCCGTCTACTATATGTCCCCGGAGCTCGTGGATCGCGCGGGGAACTGGATCCATGCGGAAGCGCTGTTCGAAGGCGTTCCGGATCACCGTTTCCAATTGCCGAAGATCGTTCCCGCGGTCCCGGGCGAAAAGGTTCCGCTCGCCTACCGCAAGGACCTCTCCCTCGAAGCGTTCGCCGTGAAGCATTCCATTCCGGCAATGGGCTGCACGGTCTTCCTTTTCAAGAACAAATTAAAGGAAGAGTATCTGAACGTGCCCACGGAAGACATCATTGCGCTCCGCAAGAGCGGCGTCGCCATTACGCATCCAGTCTACGAACCAATCCTCACCTGCATGGGGGACATCATCGGCGAAAGCCTCTTTGAGCAGAAGCATATATGGAACTCCGAAGTTCTCGTCACCGAATGCACCTTCCTCGATGACGGCGAAGAGGAAATGGCCCGCAAGAAAGGCCACACGCATATTTCAGAGATAG
The DNA here is from genome assembly GCA_041667365.1 of Fibrobacteraceae bacterium. Classification (GTDB taxonomy): domain Bacteria; phylum Fibrobacterota; class Fibrobacteria; order Fibrobacterales; family Fibrobacteraceae; genus JBAYFD01. Next base: position 5,721 of record JBAYFD010000016.1, read on the forward strand.
TCCGCGCGCTCGAAACATTCGGCCCGGACATCCACTGCAAAAAAATCATACTCAACCATTTCTCAATGAAGTATTCGGACAGGCACATCCGCGAAGCGCTGGAAGCTAAAATTCCGGAAACGTTCCGCGAAAGAGTCATCCCCTTCATCTAAACCCGCCATACGGTAAAAGCAATGGAAACGAACGAAAACGAAGAGATCTCCGAAAAGGAAGACAAAGTGGTCATTCCCGAATTTTACCGGGACCTCAAGCGCGACGAGGGGCGCCCCGGCGTGTGGCACTACGCCTTCCGCACCGTCGCAGGGACGCGCAAGCCGATTGCAACGCCGGACGGACTTCCGCACAAACTCCCCACCGCCTGGGAAACGATCTTCGGAAATGCAAATCCGAGAGTCGAGATAGAAGTCGGCTCGGGCAAGGGCGGCTTTCTCGTCGAATATGCGGCGAAGCACCCCGAAATCAACGTGCTCGGCAGCGAATGGGACGCGACGTGGGCTTTTTTCGCGGCGCGCCGCATGGTGAAGCACGACCTTCTGAAGAACTCGCAGATGCTCCGCGGCGATATTTTCTATTACCTGCGCGACTGCGCCCCTGAAGATTCCGTAGATGCGTTCCACATGTATTTTCCGGACCCGTGGCCCAAGGAGCGTCATCACAAGAACCGCCTCCTCCGCCCGGAATTTCTGGAACTCGTGCTCCGCGTGCTTAAGCCCGGCACGCATCCCTTCTACTGGGGCACGGACCATGCGGAATACAACGAAATAGCCCTCGATGTCTTTGATCATTTCAAGGGCGCGGAAATCGTAGAGCGCAACACGGCCCTCCCCACGGAAGGCATCATGACGAACTTCGAAAAGAAGTACCGCAAAGAAGGCCGGCCGATTTACCGCAGTGTCATTTCGTTCACAAAATAATTATACTTTGCACGTATGCTCACTCAACTTTCCATTCACGACTTCGCCCTCATCGCGGACAGCACGGTGCATTTCGGCCCCGGGTTCACCGCGATAACGGGCGAGACGGGCGCCGGAAAATCGGTGCTGATGAAAGCGCTCCGCGTCGCGTGCGGCGAAAAGACGACCGCGGCAATGCTCCGGAACGGGGAATCCAAAGCGTGGGTGGAAGCGACTTTCGATATTTCAATGCTCCCGGACGTGAAGGCGAAACTCGAAACGCTCGGCGTTGACACCGACGACGAACTCGTGATCCGGCGCGAAATTTCCGCAGGCGGGAAAAGCCGCGGGCGCGTGAACGGAGCCGTGGTGACGGTCGCGGACTTACAGGAAATCGCGGATGCACTCGTGCAGATGCACGGGCAGAGCGATCAGATTCTCCTCCGCGACGTACGCACGCAGCAGAGGATGCTCGATGATTTCTGCGGCAATGGCAAGCTCCTTGCGGGTTACGCACAAATTTATTCAGAATGGACTTTTCTTAAAGAGAAGCGCACAAAAACGGAAGAGACCGCGAGGAGTCTCGCGCAGCAGAAAGATTTTCTAACGTTCCAGCGCGATGAACTCGTTAAGGCCGCGCTCAAGGAAGGCGAAGAGGAAGAACTTGAAGAGAAAACTTCCGCAGCCGCTAGAAGCGAGTCGCAGACATCCCTTTTCCGCGAACTCCGCGGAATCCTTGAAAATGAGAACGGACTCCTCGACCAGTTCCGCCTTTTCCAGAGCAAGGTCCGCGGACTTTCCTCCCGCATCCCGGAATATGCACCCTGGAACGAAAAACTCGAAGACGCCGCGACACCTTTGCAGGAAATGGACGCTGCGCTCGAAAAGACGGAGAACCGCAAGGAGATGAGCCCCGAAGAAATTGACCGCGCCAATGCGCGCCTCGCCCTCATCCAGCGCCTGAAGCGCAAATACCGCACCGACGTGAACGGACTCATCGCCCTCCGCGCCCAGCGCGAAAAGGAACTCGGCGGTCTTGAAAATCTGGACGCGGACCTCGCCGAGCTCGACCATCAGATTCAAAAAGCCGAAGCGGAACTCGCGCGCATCTCGCAGGCGCTTTCGGATTCGCGCAAGAAAGGCGCATCGCAGCTCGATTCCTCCGTGGAAGCGAACCTCCACGAACTCGGAATGCCCAAGGCCAGCTTCCGCACGGGCGTCGAAAAAGGCGAATTCTCGCCCACCGGCGCGGACACCGTCGAATTCTACATCGCGCCGAACCCCGGCGAAGGCGAAAAGCCGCTCCGGCTCGCCGTCTCCGGCGGTGAACTTTCGCGCGTGCTTCTCGCGTTCAAAACGGTGCTCGCGGACCTCGACAAGGTTCCGCTCCTCGTCTTTGACGAAGTGGATGCGGGAATCAGCGGGGAGATAGGCAACAACATCGGCGAAGCGCTCCGCCGCATAGGCCAGTATCATCAGGTGCTCACGATCACGCATCTGCACCAGGTCGCAAGCCGCGCCGAAAATCATCTCGCCGTTTCCAAAAAGGAAATCGACGGACGCACCTATTCTTCCGTCGTGGCACTCAATGCGGCGGAACGCGTACAGGAACTCGCCCGCATGCTCGGAGACGCAAGGTCCTCGACCGTACAGGCACATGCAAGAGAACTTCTGGAGGAAGCGAATGCCTCTTAGCGAATCACTGAAACTCAGAATGCGCGGGCGCGTCTGGCGCCTCATCCGCACCGCTATATTCTTTCCCATCATCTATTGCATCTGGACGGAACACAGTTTGCTCGCGGCATCCTGCATCGCCGTCGCACTCATCATGGGCTGGCTCAACATGTACGAACTCCGCGTCCAGGAAACGGAAGAACCCTATTACCAGCTCTGGCTCTCCGTCGCGGAAAGTTTCCTTTCCTTTGCCGTCCTGACGAGCGTGCTCATCCGCAACATCATCAAATTCGATGAACTGGAAAAGCTCCTCGCCGTAGGCTGCGTATTCCTCCTCATCCGTCTTGTCGCCTACACGTTGCTTTCACTGAGCATTCTGCGCGAAGGGAAACTGCTCCACGGGAAAGGCGCCTGGGCTAAATTTGCAAACTTAAGCATCATGATCACCATGGGCGTCTACGTGCTGAACCTCGAACCCTATATGCAGATCTGCATGGTCGCGAGCATTCTCCTGATGGCAGCCTCCGGAGCCGCGTTCACCTACTGGTTCTACCGCGACCCCGAACACAGGAAGCCACTTTCCGTCGCAAGCCAGCTCACGATGACGCGCATCGTGCTCACGCCCGTGTTCCTGTGGGTGTTTTTCTACGACAATGACCTTGACTACAGCAACAACAATCTCGTCTTCAAGATTCTAGCGCTGTTGATGATCCTCGGATTCATGCTCACCGATTACCTCGATGGACACCTCGCCCGCAAAATGGGGGAAGTTTCGACGCTCGGCAAATATCTTGACCCGTTCTCGGACAAGATATCCAACATGACCGTGTTCCTCTGCTTTATCGCGACGGGCTACGCCCACGTATGGATGGTCGCCCTCATCTATTTCCGCGAAGCAAGCGTTGAAACGCTCCGCACCCTCGCAGCATCGGAAAACATCATCATGCCCGCACGCATGAGCGGCAAAATCAAGACCGCAATTCAAGGCATCGGCATCGTCATCATCCTGACAGGCGCGCTCAACCCGCTCCAGACGATACCGGCTTTCCGCCAAGTCTGGGAATACCTCCCCACTACGGTGATGGGAATCATTACCATAGTGACTCTCGCAAGCGGAGTCGATTACTTTATCGCATCGAAGAATATCCTTAAGAAATTCGTATAATTCGTTATATTTGTATAAAAAGCCAAAGTACCCTTGCAAACGCGGGGGCTTTTAGCTATTATATAGGCACACTCCGACGCGGGGTGGAGCAGTTGGTAGCTCGTCGGGCTCATAACCCGAAGGTCGCAGCGTTCAAGTCCTGCCCCCGCTACTAGAATAAAAAAAGAGGTTTCCGAAAGGAAGCCTCTTTTTTTGTACCCTGAGACGGCCGGGAAACAGAAAAGCGCCCCATAACGGAGCGCTAATTTGCAATGAACACGGAAGGAAATTAAAGCGGGAAGTTCACCGCATCGTCAAGTTTCACGGACGCGATGCGCGAAATGCCCTTGATTTCCTGAGTCACGCCGTAAAGCATATCGCAGGCGGCCATCGTGCGCTTGTTGTGCGTCACGATGATGAACTGCGTCTGCCTGGAGAAATTGCGCAGCAGTTCGACGAAACGGCCGATGTTCGCGTCATCGAGAGGACCATCGACTTCGTCCAGAACGCAGTACGGAGATGGCTTCACCATATAGATGGCGAACACGAGCGCCACTGCGGTAAGGGAGCGTTCGCCGCCGGAAAGGGCGAGCACGCCGCGCATTTTCTTGCCCGTGGGGCGGGCGTTCACTTCGATCACCGCCTCGAGCGGATCCACGTTTTCTTCGAGCGTGAGCAACGTGCTGCCGTCGCGCATGATCCTCGAATACACATCCTGGAAATTCTTCTGAATTTTATGGAACGTATCCAGAAAATGATCGCGGGCGATGATATCGAGCTTATGGATGGTGCGTTCCAGGGATGCGCGGGCGCGGTCCAGGTCGTCGAACTGCTTTTCGACTTCCGCGAGGCGCGCCTTTTCGGCATCAAAGTCTTCCATGATATCCGTGTTGATCGGTCCGAGCCCCTTGATCTTGCTCTGGAGCTCGGTGATTTCCTTGCGGGCTTCCTTTTCATCGTATTCGACGCGGGTTATGTTTTCCGGAGTGTCGAGGTTCACTTCCCATTCCGAGAAGATGCGTTCGCGCATGCGGTCGATGTTCGCACCGAGGGAGTCTATGCGGCGTTCGATGTCGTTCAACTGATCCGCGCGTTCGAGAAGCGACTTGTTGATGTCGCGGACTTCGGAACGCCATTCCTCGATGTCACCGGAGACGACGCTGTAGCGTTCCCGCGCGGCGTCGCGTTCCTTTTCACGTGTGCCGAGGACTTCGTTCTTCGCTTCAATGCGGTCTGAGACGTCCTTCACCTTCGCGTCGAGATCGCCGCGCTGCGAAGCGATGCCGTCGAGATCCTTCTTCCTGTTCTCGATGAGATCCGTATGGAACTTGAGCTGTTCCGCAATGGACTGAATGCGGGAAACGCTCCCCGCCATCTGCGACTGCGCGGAACCGAGTTCCTTCTGCAAATCGCGGACCGATTCGTCCTTGTTTTTTAAAAGCTGATCCTGCTCGTTCAGATTGTCGAGGATCTTCTGATATTCTTCGTCAAGGCGTTCGACATCCGCTTCCGCACCGGCGAGTTCCGCGTCGGAATTGCGCTCGGACTGCGCCTTTTCAATGCGGTCGGAAGCATTTTTCAAATCCGTTTCAATGCCCGCAATGCGCTTCTGTACGTTCGCGAGATTGCTCTTGTGAATGTTCTCCGCGGCGGAACCGGCGCGCGCCTTGTCCTGCGCTTCACGGAAGGAATCTTCCGTTTCGGAGAGCATCGCCTGGGATTCTTCCAGCCGCCCGGCGAGTTTTTCCCGGGAATCGTGCTGCGTCTCCAGCGATGCCGTCAACTTGAAAAGTTTGTCTTCGGTCGAGGAAATTTCCGCGCGGCGACTGAGGAGGCCCATCGAACCGGCCTTCCCGGCACCGCCACGGACCAGTCCCGAAGTATGCGCCGCGCGCGCTCCGGGAGCGACGAACCACCAATCCCCCGTGCTGAATTCACGGGCGAAGGCGAGGGCTGCGTCAAAATCATTCACAAGGATCCAGCGCGAAAGCAGACGCTTCACGAGCGGAAGGATGTCCTCCCCCGCCTTTACGAAATCCACGGCGGAACCGATGATTCCGGGGCGCCCCGCAAAAGGAAGCGGCGCAGGAGCTACAGCGGGAACGCCTTTCAGAAGCAGAAGAGAGCTGCCCGCGCCCGCCTTGTCCAGCGAGTCCAGAAGCGATTTTACAGAATCCGGATTCCTGGCGATGACCGCGCTCACGGAATATCCGAGCGCAAATTCCACTTCGAAAACGTAGCGCGGATCCACATCCAGCGCCTGTCCGAGCAGACCTTCGACTAGACTTTTCTGATTTTCGAGAAGCCAGTGCGCACCGTCGGCCCCGGCGGAAGCATCCACGCTCTGCAAGGCTTCCACGCGGGAACCGAGGCGGGTCTTTTCGTTTTCGGCATCCTGGAGCGCCTTGTCCGCGAGGGCGAGCTCCGACTTGAGCGATTCGATGTCGGAAGTCTGCACGGAACGGCGTTCCTCAAGGCTTTCCGCTTCCCGGCGGGCTTCCTCGATACCATCCGCTATCGTAGCGAGCGTCGCTTCTATATCCTGCTTCTGCTTCTCCGCTTCTTCAAGATCTTTTTTATACTTCCCGATGTTTCCGCGGAGCATATCCGTTTCCGCATCGATGCGCTGCCAACGGCTGCGGAGCGTGTTCGCCTTGTTCGTCGCATTCAGGCGATCATCGGCAAGCTTGCGGCTCTGCGTGCGGAGATCATCGCAGGTATCGCGGAGCACTTGAAGCGCTTCCTGTTCCACGGCGAGTTCGCGTTCGCGCCGGTCCATCGCATCATCGGAACCGAGGCTCGCGATCCGTTCTTCCAGACTCTTCTTCTCTTCGCCGAGGACCGCGCACTTTTCCTCGGATTCCTTGATCTCGCCCTTGTACTTTTCCTCGTTCGCGGCAAGGAGGGCGAGGGAATCGCGGTAACGGGCGAGCTCATTATTCATATCGTTCAGGGCGAGCTCTTCCTGCTTCACCGCAGATTCAAGATCGCGGAGGGAATCTTCGTCGCCGGCGATCGCAAGGCGTTTTTCCTCAATCTTCGCTTCAAGCGTCGTGAGGCGAGTCTTGTCCGCTTCCTGCTCGTGCGAGACACGCGTGCGGGCGTCGTTCAGTACCTGCATATTGCGTTTGTTGTCCTCGTGCTTATCGAGGCTCACGGAAAGGTCCAGTTCGCGGAGGCGGGCGCGCAGGCGTTTCCATTCATCCGCCTTCTGCGCCTGCTTCTCATACTGGCGCACGGCGCTGCGTTCGTGGTTCAGGTTGTCTTCCACGCGCTCCATATCCATCCGGATACGGTCCAGCTGGCGCACGGTATCCTTGCGCTGCTGCTTGTATTTGCTCACGCCGGCGGCCTCTTCGAAAAGTACGCGGCGATCCTCCGGTTTCTCCGAAAGCACGGCATTGATCATCCGCTCGTTCAGCTGGGAATAAGCGCCCTTGCCGAGACCGGAATCATAAAATAAGTTCTGAATGTCCTTGAGGCGGCATTCCTGGTTATTGATCAGATATTCACCGGTGCCGTCGCGGTGCGCGCGGCGCGTCACCATCACTTCGGAATATTCGGAAGGCAGATCGCCGTTTTCGTTGTTGATCACAAGCGAAACTTCGGCCATGCTCATCGCTGCGCGTTCTTCCGTGCCGGAAAAAATCACGTCCTGCATCTTCCCCATACGGAGGATGGCTGCTCGCTGCTCGCCGAGCACCCAGCGGATGGCGTCCATAATGTTGGACTTGCCGCATCCGTTCGGACCGATGACGGCGGTGAGTCCGCTCCCCGGGAAATTGATTTCCGTTCTCTGGGCGAAGGACTTGAATCCAAAAATTTTAAGTTTCGATATTCTCACGGCGAGTGCAATAATAAAATTTTAAGAAAGGCCTATTTCACGTCAAAAAACCATTTTCCGTCTTTTTCGGAGATACGGACGAACACGCTTCCGCCATCAAGCGATACAGAGGTGAATTTCACCTTCTCCCAGGTACCCGTCGCCGAATCCAGCACGGAAAGTCCCAGATCGAACGTACCGACCCAATCCCCTGTCTTCACCTTGGAACGCGCACCCGGAGCGAGCGTATCCGCGATCCACACGGATTCTCCACCACCATCCGCGTCCACGGTCAGGCGGGCGATGGACGTTTCCGAATCATTCTCTATCTGCAGGCGGACGTCTGAATCAATGAAGTAATGCGAGCACCCGGCGACGAGCAAAACGGCGGGCAAAGCGAGCAAGAAGCGTTTCATTGAGCCTTCTCCCTGCGGATGCCCTTGGCGGTGATTTCCTTCGCCCCGGATTTGTCTTTTGATTCCTCATTCAGTGTGGCAGCCGTCTTTTTCAACTTCTGCGTAGTCAGATTTTCTGTATCGAGCGGAGCGCCTTTCGCCGCTCCGGGCGAGAACAGACGGTCGCCGGAAGCGCCTAGCGCAAAATGAATCTCCGCAACGAACGTCCCGCTGCTTCCGAAGAATTCATCGATATCCGAAGCATTGTTGTACCCAAAGCGTACGACAGGAAGCGTGACTCCACCACCCCACACGAGGCGTCCGCTTCTGCGGCGCAAACAGGTCACCTCGAAAGCGATGACCCGGGACGGATCAGGATAAAGTTCAAGGGCCGCGGAATGAAAGCGCGCGGAAGGGTAATCCCCCGTTACTTTCGCATAAACTACCTGCTGCACCAGATTCTGTTCCCAGGTCAGGCGCAGGGAATCGCGGTCATCGCCATAGTAGCGCGCGACGGACCAATCCGGCAGGTACGTCGTAATGCCGGAAGACGCGCCGCCCCACAGTTCCTTCGACTCCAGGTTTAAAGACAAACGAATCATCCGTGGATCCGCACCATGGAACAGCGCTTGCGCGGAAGCGAAGCGCGAAGTCGCCTCGCCCCACCAGTACAAAGTATCGCTTTCATCCGGATAAATGTCCGCGATGCGTTCCACATTCTGGTATTGAATGCCGCCCGCCGCGCCGAGCCCGTATTTCGGAAGAGAAAGCGTCGCGCCGGCAAGCTGCTCGCTCCGCACCACGGAAAATTTTCCATAATACGGAAAAGCGATGAAGTCTTCATTATCCCAGCCGTGGCGCTCGGCGAACCAAAGAATGCCGAAATCCACGCCCGTCCTCGCGACGGGAGCCGAAAAATAGCCTTCGAGCCTGTGACGGAAGGCATAACCGTCATGCGTTCCATACTCGGAAGAAAGACGCGTCTGCGTCGGGAGCGGCAGGTACATCATGTCGAAGCCGAAGAAGCCGGACGTCCCCGGTTTGAACACCTGTTCAAAATCCCGGAGCTGCCGGTCGCGGGCAAACGCCCCGCCGCGGGCAAGCGCATCCACCGTGATATCATTCCCGAAGACGGAAGTGACGGCGAACGCGCAGCAAAGACACAGAGCTGACTTTATCTTCAGAGTCATAGTTTGATCACGTCCAAATTAATCGAGCGTGTGCACAAGCAGACCGTCGCGGAGCTTCGGCTCGAACCAGGTGCTCTTCGGCGGCATGATTTCGCCTGCGTCCGCGATAGCCATCAGCTGATCGAGGGTCGTCGGATACATCGCGAAAGCACAGGCTCCTTCGCCGGAATCCACGCGGCGCACGAGTTCACCGAGCCCGCGGATACCGCCCACGAAGTCGATGTCCTTCGAAGTGCGCGGATCGCCGATGCCGAACAGCGGAGAAAGCACGAGCTTTTGCAGAAGCGCGACATCGAGGCTGTCCACGGGACCGAGGTCCCCGAGAAGCTTCGGGCGGAACGTGCAGGAATACCATTTGTGATCCAGGTAGAGATTCACCTGATTCTGCTTCTCCGGATGGCACATTTCCGCGATAGGCTTAATGACGAACACCTTCGCAAGTTCTTCAAGAAGTTCTGCCGGCGTGCGACCGTTGAGCGTCTTGAGCAAGCGGTTGTAGTCCAGTATCTTGAGCTGAGTGGACGGGAAAAGGATCGCGAGGTAGCGGTTGTACTCCTCGTCGCCCTTGTTGTCCGGATTCTGAGCCGCGCGGTACCCTGCGGCACGGGCACCCGCGGCGCTCCGGTGGTGGCCATCCGCGAT
>JBAYFD010000017.1:0-14864 GCA_041667365.1 Fibrobacteraceae bacterium
AGTCCCGCCGTGCGGATGACGATCGCAGTCACGTTCGTGAGAAGCGCGATGACGGCGAGAACAAGGACAACGCGGCCAACCTTGCGCGTAGCATCTTCATATATGAAAATTTTACGCGCGTCCGGAAGACGTTTCCTGCGAAAAGTCCAGTTCCAGCCGGAGATGAAAGCAAGCGCGCCTACGAGGAACACGACGAGGAGCGCATAAAGATAGCGCGATTCCTTCACCATGCAAAAGCTCCCGATGGAAACGCCGAGGCAGAGGATGCCCGCGAGGATACTCAGCGCTTCGCTCGATTTTTCCGCAGAAACGCGTTTTGAAAGATCCTTGAGACGTTCTTCGCGGAAGTTTTCAAGTTCCGCGCCGGTGAACGATTTTCCGTGTTCCTTCAGAAGACGGAGTGCGATCGTCACATCCACCTGATTCCATTCGTCCTGTTTTTTCAGAACGTCGATGAGCTCATCGTCGGAGAATGTGGAAAGGAATTCTGCATCCGCGACGGTTGCATTTTCGGGATTCGCCGCGAAAATTTCAAGGACGCGATGCGCCGCTTCAAAATCCTTGGCATGGACACGCACAATGACCGTATCCGCGCCGCGGTTCTGAAAGTCAAGCCCGAGCGGATCCCCGCCCAGATTTGCATCTTTCAGGATTTCATATTCAAGTTTGTTTTCCTCAAGAAGCGAAGTAAAGGCCTGCGCTTCGTCATCGGATCCGAAATTCTGGAGCGGCACCCACTCCCTGTTTTCATCTTCGTTCATAGAGCCTCCATTTCACGATGAATGCGCTTCCAGCCCTCTTCCGAAATTTCCGTGCCCATCACCTGCACGACTTCGTCCGCGACAATGCCCGCAAGTTTGCCACACTTCTCCATGTTCCACCCGGAGATGAGCCCGTAGAGGAATCCCGACGCCCACAAATCGCCCGCGCCGGTCGTATCCACGGCCTTCGCTGTTCCCGGAGCGACCCGCGTCACCTCGCCGCCCTTCGAAATGAGAGCCCCGCGTTTTCCGAGCTTCACCACGGCGACCGGACAAAGTTCCGCAAGCGCGTCGAGGGCGCGTTCCTCGGAAAGTCCCGTGTAAGCGCGGGCCTCGTCCTCGTTCGCAATGACGAGGTCGACGCTCTTTTCCTGGAAAAGAGCGTCGAAAAGGGGCCTGCAGTCATTCACAACGCCGAACGAGCCGAAGTCGAGAGCCGTAAGGGCCCCTTTCGCGCGCGCCGTCCGGATCGCCTTTCTAAAGCACTCCGCATCGTAAGCGCGGTAGCCTTCCATATAAAGTATCCCGACGTCATCGAAAAGTTCCGGGGTGACGTCATCCGCGCAAAGTTCGGAGGACGCGCCGAGGTAAGTTAACATCGTGCGCTGCGCATCGGGGGTCACGGCGGAAAGCACGCTTCCCGTCGCGGTCTTCGAGACTTTCAAAAGGGATTCGACGCCGCTGTCCTTCAAGTGATTTTCAAAGACTTCCCCGAGGGAATCCTTGCCCACTTTGGAAAGGAACGCAGCCCGTGCGCCCAGGCGGGATACTCCCACGATGGTATTGCACGCGGAGCCTCCGGGGACGAACGTCGGCGCAAGTATACCCGAAAGGAGATTCTTCAATGTCGGGAAATCGACAGGCGTCATTCCGCCCTTCGGCGCATTCACCGCTTTTACCCACGCATCGTCCACGCGGATGAGCATGTCCACGAGAGCCGCACCGACACCTAAAATTTTTTTCATCCTGTCTCCTCAGATTCCGCCGCGACGGCGGCGTTTGCTTGCTTCTATCAAATACGTCTTTTCCGATTCCGTGAGCGAATTCACGCCGCCCTTGCCCACCTTTTCAAGAATCATATTCAGTTCCTTATCTTCGTCAATATAGCCGACCTCTCCCTCGAGCACCTTTCCTTCGCCGGAATGTTCCTTCGCACGCACGGTCGCTTCACGGCGCTGGCGCATTTCACCGCGGAGCCCGCTCCACGAAATCCCCTTGCGGTAGCAGTACATACAAATAAATCCGGCGAGAACGCCTCCCAGATGAGTAAAATGCGCCACGGAATCATTCGTGTGCGAAAGCAGTATATCGACAACGATCAGGAACCATATCGCATGGCTGATCTTCATCGGGATAACGAAGAACAGAAGGATCATCCTGTCCGGAAAAAGCTTCGCATAAGCGACGAATATTCCCATCAGCGCCCCGGAAGCGCCGATGATAAGCGCATACGGATTCATCAGATGCACAAGGTAGAACGGAATGCTGAAAAGAGCGGCGAAGACTGCGGAAAACAGGTACAGCCCCCAGAACCAGCGGTAACCGATGAAAAGCGCGACATCATCGCCGAACATCCAGAGGGCGAGCATATTGAACAGGAAATGCCACACGTTCACATGAATGAACGCATACGTAATGTAACGCCACCACTGCGTGTAATATTCGGGAATGAGCGCACCGTAACCGACGATCCAGCTAGAAATATCCACCCTCAGCAATGACCCCAGAAGCGAAAGGGCGAATACGACGGTATTGATGCTGAGGAGTATCTTCACCGGGGAAGTGAGCATATTGAAAGGTTTCATTCCGAACATTTCACGGAACTCCATTCATTTAAAAGGGTTTCAAGGATGCCCGCGGGCACAAAAGAAGAAACATCGGCGCCGTTCTTCAACAACTCGCGGACCACGGTCGATGACACGGCGAGGTGTTCTTCGCCCGCGGCGAGGAATACCGTTTCGCATTCCGGATAAAGTTTCCGGTTCGTCCAGGCGACATCGCGTTCCCATTCAAGGTCCGCACCGCCACGGATGCCGCGCACCAAATAGCGTGCGGATTTCCGCTTCAGATAATTCACCGTAAGTCCTTCGAAGGAATCCACTGTCACGCCGGGAATGTCCTTCACCGCGAGCTCCGCAAGGCGCACGCGCACTGCCGTTTTGAAAAACGGACGCTTCGCGGAATTTTCCGCGACGAGGACGATGACTTCATCGAACAGTTCCGCCGCACGGCGGACGATATCCAGATGCCCCGCTGTAAACGGGTCAAAGGAACCGGCGAACACTGCACGGCGGATTGTTTTGGTTTCCATGGGACGAAATTTAAAAAGTTCAGGCGGGCGCGCGGAAAAAGGCGAGGGAAGATTCTCCGTAACGGCGCACGGCTTCCGCAGGCGCCCACTCCGGAACGACTCGGCTCGGCACCTCGAACACGGCATAGCCGCCGGGTTTGAGCCATTTGAAGAATCCGCGCAGGTCAGGATACGCCTCCGTGAACGGAGGATCGGCATAAATCAAATCAAAGCCGTTTTTCACAGGCGACGGATTTTCGCATAAACTCATCGCATTTTTGGTGATCATGCGAAGTTTATCCGAAACGTCAAGCGATTCGTACGCCTTCTGAATAAGCCTCGCCTGCGCATTGCGCATTTCCACGGCATATACGATAGCCGCGCCGCGGCTCACCGCTTCCATGCCGACGATTCCCGTACCGGCGTAAAGATCGAGCACGGCATATCCGGATACATCTTGTAAAATATTGAACAGGGCTTCGCGGACGAGCGCCGCCGTAGGACGGGTTCCTTCCCCCTGGGGAGAAGAAACGGAGCGGCCCCGGAACGAGCCGCCGGTAATGCGGATAGGCATCGTCAGAGCCTCTAACGGGCGACGTACATCGTGAACGTAAACTGAGAAGTCATGCCCTTTGCAGCGGCATGCATTTCCAGCTTTTCAATGCCGATGCGCACCGGGGACTTCTGCAGAGCGTCGACGAAAGCCTGGACTGCGGGGAAATCCGCATTGGTCGATACTTTGTATGTGAAAAGGCGATACACGCCGCGGTCTTCCACCGCCGGACGGTCCCAGCCTGCGAGACGCAGCTTATGCGTCGCTTCCAGACCATGAAGAGCGCCTAATTCCGCGGCGACTTCCGCTTCCTTCACAAGAGGCGCCGGAGCAGCCGGCATCTGCGGCTTTGCGGAAAGGCGGCCATACGCCGTGATTTCCGTCGCCGGGGCATTTTCAGGAATGGGCGGAGTGCGGAATTCCGTGCTCGCCGCACGGAGGCGATCGAGATAGCTCTTCTGCGAAGAAGGATTCCCCGCTTCGGCATGCATGTAATAGAAGTCTGGCGCGGAATAAACGATATCGGAGAAATTGATATCCGACGGCGTCACCGTATTGATGAATGTGAGCATCTGCGCGGACAGCGCCTTCTGATATGCGATTTTTTCCATCGGGAGGAACGATGCGTAATCGTCCTTCTTGGGAGGAGCCATCAGCGCTTCGGGGCGGATTTCGGTAACGATGCGTTCCGGGGACATCCCGGCGCGGGCGACCTCTTCCGCAACTTCAGCGCGCTGCTTTTCAATGGAACCGCCGGCAGAGGTTTTCTGCGCCGAAGTCCGATTCATAGAAAGTCCGGAACTCGCAGGATCCTCCACGCCGAGAACAGACAAAATCACAGGAGGAATCTTTCCCTCCAAGGGTTTCGGCACGTCGATGAGCATCAGGTAAGCGCAGCAGCATACAATGATGATAAGGGCAGCGACGACGATGGAGAGCGCTCTGTTCTTCTTTTTCCCGGAAACGGCGGGCGTTCCCAGTTCAATCACCGCAGCGGAAGCTCCGGACGCGTTCACGCGGCCAGCGGCTTCTATGAGATTTAAACGGATCATTCTTTACCCCCGCGCAGAGCGACGCCGATGGCGCCGGCACAGGACAACACATGACTGGCATCTTCTTCAGCCACCGGCAAACGGATGTTCGTAAACGAATCCATCAGCCTGAGCGGTTGTTCAGACAAAGAAGAGCGGAGAGATTCCACGAACAGGACATCGGACGCAAGTTCTCCGCACAGGAGATATTCCGAAGCGGCGACGCCGTTCGCCCCGAAAGCAAGCTTGATCTGATCGTCGATGCTTTTCGCGAGCTGCGCATAAGCCGTTTCGCGGGCCTTGCCCACGATTTCAAGCGTGGAGCAGCATCGGATAGCACGGATGTCTTTATCCGCCACCCACATCAGGAGCACGCCCGCGACATCCGCCTTGATGATACAACGCATGTCGGACGAAAATCCATAGCCAGTCTCGAGCAGATTCAACAGGGAAAGGGCGTCGATTTCCATAATCTTCGGCGCGATAGCCTTATTGCGGAAGCCTTTGCGGACGGCGTCCACCCATACGCGGCGCATCGCGATGAGAAGCACGTTGTAACCGGCCTTCGCATCCCCGCTCAATATCTGCGAATCAAAATAGTAGGCGTTCTCTTCCGCATCCACGTTCAGACCAAGGTACCAGCGGAGGTAATTGTCCATCGTAGCGGCGGCCTCGGGAGGCACGAACACTTCGCGCACCAAGGAACGGAAAGAGGACACGCAGACGGAAACCGATTCGAGATCGACGCCGTCCTTGCCGGCGAGCCAACCCTGAAGCGTGTTCTCGAACGTCGGAACGTCATCGAGGGGGCTCGTCCCCGTATCAAGGACCGCCGTCTTCAGAACTTTCTTTTCCATAGGATCGAACAAGGCGACCTTGAGGAGAACGTCACCGACTTCAATACCCAGATGTAGCTTTGTATCCTGCATATTTACAACGACTTAGGTTCAATTACCCATAAAACTAATCAAAAATGACGAAAGGCAGTATACCCGCCGCTTTTTTCTCGCCGATTCCAGAGACTTTCCGCAGATCGGCGGCACTTTTGAAGGATCCCTGCGCCCTGCGGTAAGCGAGGATGCGCTCCGCGAGCTTGGGGCCTACTCCCTTGAGCGCGCAAAGTTCCTCCGCGGACGCGCGGTTGATCGCGAGCGGAAAATGCACGGAAGGTTTCGCAGATTTTACCTTGTGCGCCTTCCTCGCATGCGGGGCCGCCGTGAAATCAGAAACGACGGCGGGCGCGGATTCCGCGGCGGAAACCTCTCCCGGAACATACGGAAAAGTTTCTATCGCCGGGACCGGATTCCAGGGAGAAAAATGAACGACCCACCCCATCCCGAACAGGAACAGGGCGAGCAGGAGCACTTTCTTTTCAGGAGCGTTCATCGGCGACCCTCAGGAGTTCTAGGAACAGCGGGGCCGGATGTATTAAAGAGGACTTGAGTTCAGGATGGAACTGGCACGCCATGAAGTACGGGTGCCCGGGGAGTTCCATGATCTGCATGATGTTTTCATTCGCCGCCTTTCCGGAGAACCGGATGCCGCCCTTCTCAAGTTCCGCGACATACTGCGGATTCACTTCGTAGCGGTGGCGGAAACGTTCGCGGATCTGGCGCGCGCCATAGATCTTCTCGGCGCAGGAGCCTTCACGGATTTCCACGTCATGGCCGCCGAGGCGCATCGTCGCGCCGAGATCCTTGATTTTTTCCTGACCGGGGAGATATGCGATGACCGGAGTCTCGACCTTGCCGCCGTCCATTTCCACTTCGATCGTGTTCGCGCCCTTCATCTTGCAGACATGGCGTGCGAATTCCACGACCGCGAGCTGCATGCCGTAGCAGATGCCGAGGAAAGGAATATTGTTCTCGCGGACGTACTGGATAAGCTGAATTTTGCCTTCAATTCCACGGCTGCCGAAGCCGCCGGGAACAATGACGGCATTAACGCCGACAAGCGACTTGGCGACACCGTCATGGTTGTTTTCCACTTTTTCCGTGTCGACCCACTTAATTTGTACACGAAGATCAAGATGCGCGGACGCATGGTTCAGTGCTTCCACGACGCTCGCATAAGAATCTTCAAGGGCCGTGTATTTTCCGCAGATCGCAACCGTCAGAATTTTCCGCGGCTTCACCTGATTGCGCTTGAGCGTTTCCACCAAGCGGCGCCATTCATTGAGCTGAGGCGGAGCGTAAACCTGAAGACGCTTAAGGATGATCTCCGGAATGCCTTCACTTTCATAAACGAGCGGAACTTCGTAGACATGCTTCACATCCACTCCGGAAATGACATGAGATGCCGGAAGGTTGCAGAAAAGTCCGATCTTTTCCTTGAGATGGGGCTTGATGTATTCTTCGCAGCGGCAGATGATGATGTCGGGATAAATTCCCTTCTCATTCAATTCGCGGACGGACATCTGCGTAGGCTTGGATTTCTGTTCGTTCACGCCCGAAGGAATGGGCACATACGTAAGATGCACGAACATGCTGTTTTCGCGACCGACATCGTGAGAAAGCTGACGCGCGGCTTCGATGAAGAACTGGTTTTCAAGATCGCCCACCGTGCCGCCGATTTCCACAAGAAGCACATCGGCATTTTCCGTGTTCGCGACATGGTAAAAATGCGACTTGATGAGATCCGTGACATGCGGAATGAACTGCACCGTGTGTCCGAGGTAATCGCCGCGGCGTTCCTTTTCGAGGATGGCCTTGAACACCTTGCCCATCGTGAGGCTCCATTCGGAGCGCGCGGTCACGTTCAGGAAGCGCTCGTAATGACCGAAGTCCATATCGACTTCGCCGCCGTCGTCGAGGACGTACACTTCGCCGTGCTCCGTCGGATTGAGCGTGCCCGGGTCCGTATTGAGGTAGCCGTCGCACTTGACGGGAACAACCTTGAGTTTGTTCGAAAGGAGCGCACCGATGGATGCCGACGCGATGCCTTTGCCGAGTCCGGAAATCACGCCACCCGTGACGAAGATGAATTTTGTCTTGCCGTTGTAATGTTCTTCTATTTTCATTTTTCAACCGTCTTGTATTTATCTTGACCTTGTATTAAATTTTCCATTTTGGCAACGTCCTGAGGGACGTCCACCGACATCGAATGTTCCGTACTCTCGATGACACGGATGGGGCGTTTACCCAGAATCCGCAATTGTTCCAGCGAAAATTGTTTTTCTTCCGCACTCTGCGGAAGCGAGTGAAATTCCTCGCGCGCCGCGCGGGAATAAGCATAAATGCCGCGATGAACGTTCCAGTCCGCGGCAGGACCTTGAATCCGCCTGCAGAAAGCAGTCGCGTAGCCGCGCTCCACCTTGACTTTAACGACCGTCATATCGGGGATATCGCTTTCGAGAAGCGGAGAATACGCCGTGACCCAGGAATCAGGTTCCGCGGCAAGCGCGAGCGCGACATCGCGGATCATCCTGACATCCGCGACAGGTTCGTCCCCCTGCAGATTCACGACCAGATCCCAGCCCAGTTTTTCCGCCGCTTCATAGACGCGGTCGGAACCCGTGGCGCACTCGCCCGTCATCACGGCGCGGTACCCGGCGGACTCCACCACGGAGGCGATTTTTTCGGAATCCGTGGCGCAGGCGATGTCTTTAAAGCAACCCGCGGCGCGGGCTCTGTCCATGGTGCGTAGAATCATCGGACGTCCCCGGAGAGAGACGAGCGGCTTGCCCGGAAACCGGGATGAACTTATGCGCGCGGGGATGATGCAAAGCACCGGAGTCATAAAATTTCTTTTGTCAGCCGCCGATCACCTTGGGAATGGCAAAATGTTCATTTTCCACGGCCGGGGCATTCATGAACGCCTGCTCGTGCGAAAGGGAAGGCTGCGGAACATCTTCGCGGAGAACCGTCGTCGCGTCTTCCGCGGACGTCATCGGCTCCACCTTGGAAAGATCCAGCTTGCGGAGCGCTTCCATGTGATCGAGCATTTTATCGAGATGCTTCGAAACGGAATCGACGTCCGCATCGGAAAGTTTCAAGCGCGAAAGTTTCGCAAGTTTCAAAATGTCTTCACGTGAGAGCATAAATAAAAGCCTCCAGATTCGAAACAAAAATAAAAAAGCGCGGGCCCGCCTAGAAGCCCCCGCACGAAAAAAAGAGTGAAAGTTGAGTCCCGTCACCCGATGATCTGCAGACTCGCGAATTTGAGCACGAGCTTGCGCACAGTGCCGTCCCTTCCGAACCGCACTTCCACACGGGCATCGTCGCCGGAACCCGTGCAGCGCAGGATAACGCCGTCGCCGAAGCGCGTATGCCGCACCTTCGCTCCCGGGTGGAACGGATTCTCGCTGTATTCATCATAAACGACGCGGGGACCCTCCGGTTCCGGTTTCCGCTCAGGCGTTACATTTTTGTATACAATGCGCTGCGTGCTATGACCGAACACGGAACTCTTCGCATGCGGGAAATCTGGATGCGGGCGAAATGTTCCGCGCGGCATCCCGTAAGACGGTCTGCGGAGCCCGTTGAAATCAACGCTCATCGGATCGCGGGACTCAAGCGCCTCGGCGCCTTCGATGGATGTCGTGAGCGGATCAATCTCCCCGAGGAACCGGGAAGGCGGAAACTGCTGAACGGTCCCCTGCCAGAAGCGTTGTGTGGAATGGTAGAGGAACAGGCGGCGCTTCGCACGCGTGCAGCCCACATAGAACAGTCGGCGTTCCTCTTCGATATCTTTCTTGCGGTCTTCCGCCGACTGCGTGAGGAGACCCGACATACGGATGAGCGGAAACACGCCTTCGTCGCAGCCGGCGATATGAACCGTGTGGAATTCAAGGCCTTTCGCCATGTGGATGGTCATGAGCGTCACGCGTTCCGCGGCGTTCTCCACTTTCTTATCCGCATCGGTGAGGAGCGAAATGTCCTGTAAAAAGGCATCGAGTCCGCGCTCCGGGTTTTCTTCTTCGAATTCACGGAGGGCATTCACCATTTCATCAAGGTTTCCGTTCCTGTCTTCCGCCGTGGTTTCATCTTCCTTTTTCAGGAACTCACGGTAGAACGTATCGTTGATGACGCGCTCGGCGAGGAGCGGAATAGCGGTTTCCCCGGCGGTCACCAGGGCGAGCCAGCCTTCTACGGTCTTCTTGAATTCAGCGAGTTTCGCCGTCGCGCGGCCGCCAAGGCCGGAATTCACCGTTCCGACGAGGGCTTCCCAAAGCGAGGTCGATTCCGACGCCGCCTTGTCGCGGATCTGGTCCACCGTCGTCTTGCCGATCTGGCGGGGCGGCGTATTGATGATGCGGAGGAACGCGGCATCGTCCTTCGGGTTCACGAGCACGCGGAGATACGCGAGGATATCGCGGATTTCCTTGCGGTCCCAGAAACGCGTGCCCCCGAAAATGACGCACGGAATGCGGCGGTCGTTGAGCGCCTTTTCAAGCGAACGGGACTGCGCATTCGTGCGGTAGAACACCGCCGTCTGCGCATAGAATTCCTTGCCCGCGTCAAAGATAGACTGCGCGATTTTCTCCGCCTCGATGCGGTCATCGACGACATTCATCACATGAATGAGTTCGCCCTTTTCCTCTTTAGAATAAACTTCCTTTTTCATCTCGGCGGGACGTTCATTGTGTGCGATGACGGAACCCGCGCCCTGCACAATATTCACCGTGGAGCGGTAATTGCGCTCCAGCTTCACGATTTCAACGGGACTGAAATCCCGGTGAAAATTGCGGATGATTTCGATATTCGCGCCACGCCAGCCATAGATGCTCTGATCGTCATCGCCGACCACCGTCACATTGCGGTCTTCATTGATGAGGCGTTTCAGAAGTTCGTACTGAACATCGTTCGTGTCCTGATATTCGTCCACGACGACATACTGAAAACGATGCGCGAACTGCGCCGCGACCTGCGGCAGACGCTGGAGCAAATCCACCGTGTTCAAAAGCAGATCGTCGAAATCCATCGCGTTCGCAGCGCCGAGGGCGCTCTGGTAACTTTTGTAGAAGCCCGCCATCTGTTCTTCATCGGCGAATTTCACATGAGCGAGGACCGCGTCCGGAGTCTGGAGCACGAGCCGCGTTTCTCCGTTCGGAAGAACTTGTTTGTAAACGCCGTTCTTGTAGCGGGAAATCGCCCCGCGGATTTTTTTAAACATCGCCGCATCGAGATCATCGCCGAGCGCGGGCTTTAGTATTTCCTTGAGAATACGCTTCTGATCGTCATCGTCGTAAATGGAAAAATTCTTGGTGTAAGACCAGCCGAGCGCCTTTGAAAGCGCACCATTCGCGAGGCACAGACGGAGAATCCGCACGCACACGGAATGGAACGTTCCCATCCATTCCAAATCAACGCGGCTCTCCAGAATCGTCTGAATACGCGTCTTCATTTCGCGGGCGGCCTTGTTCGTGAACGTCACCGCAAGAATGCGGCGCGGATCCACGTGCTGCGTCGAAACGAGATACGCTATTTTATACGTAATCGCGCGTGTCTTGCCCGAGCCCGCTCCAGCGAGGATGAGCATCGGCCCCTGAATCTTAGAGGCTGCAAAACATTGTTCTTCGTTCAGTTCTTTACGCAGGAGCGCTTCGTCTACGTCGCGCCCCATCAGTCATCATCCTTCGTGGAGGCGCCAAGTATCTGTTCGAGCGTCGTGAGACCGTCGAGTGCCTTCTGAAGACCGTCCTGCCGGAGCGAGATCATTCCGCACTCCTTGACGGCGAGCCGTTTGATTTCTTCGCCGGAAGCGCGCTTGATCACCAAAGCCTGCACCGCCTCGTTCGGAACGAGAAATTCGTAAATGCCGCAGCGGCCCTTGTAACCCGTGCCGTCGCAGTGCGAGCAGCCTTTGCCGTGATAGAACTGCATATCGGGAGAGAGATGCATTTCCTCACGGAGTTCCTTTGATATCTCGTACGGTTCCTTGCAGTACTTGCAGATGCGGCGCACAAGGCGCTGGGCGAGAATGCCCTTGATCACGGTCGCGACAAGGAAGGGTTCCAGTCCCATTTCGAGCAAACGCGGGAACGAACCCGCTGCGTCGTTCGTATGGAGCGTACTGAACACCAAGTGACCCGTAAGGGCCGCTTCGATAGCCATCGAAGACGTTTCCTTATCGCGCATTTCTCCGATCATCATCACGTCCGGGTCCTGACGGAGCAGGGCGCGGATGCCGGCAGCGAAAGTGAATCCGGCGGCGACATTGATCTGCCCCTGGTTCACGCCCTCGATGTTCAATTCGACAGGGTCTTCCATCGTGGAAATGTTGATCGAAGGATCCATGATTTCGCGGATCGAAGCGTACAAAGTCGTAGACTTACCGGAGCCCGTAGGGCCAGTCACAAGGATAATCCCGTTCGGAAGATTGATCGCATCCGTGAACTGCTTGAGCATCCGCGGATTGAAGCCCATCTCCTTGATCGGGAACTGGCCCGAATTCGGGTCAAGAATACGCATAACGATTTTTTCGCAGACGCCGCGTTTGCGGAGCGAGACCGGGAATGAGCTTACGCGCAAGTCCACTTCCGAGCCTTTGTAGCGCACGGTGAAACGGCCGTCCAAAGGTTTGCGCTTTTCCGCGATATCCATCTTGGCGAGAAGCTTGATACGCGAAATGATCTGCGCCATAAGACGCGCTGGAATAGGCGCCTGCACCTGCAGGTCACCGTCAATGCGGTAACGGAGCTTGAGGTAAGTTTCCTGCGGCTCCAGGTGAATATCGGAAGCGTGGCGGGCGATAGCTTCGTGAATGAGCGTTGTCACAATCTTGACGACCTGCTGGCCTTCTTCATCGGAAAGTTCCGGTTCCTGAGGGGCTGCATCGCGGTCCACCGTTTCCAGTTCTTCCTTGCCGGATTCCGCATGGAGAAGCGCATCCAGGGATTCGCCGTTGTTGGAGCCCGCGAAAACGCGTTCGATCGCCGCCTTCACGTCCTTTTCGGAAGACATCACAATGTCCAGATCCATCTGCGCCTTGTACTTCACGATATCGATAACGCGGGCATTCGTGGGGTCGCTCATCGCAACAGTTAATGTCTTTTCAGAGACGAACAGCGGAACGACCTTGTAATTGCGGCAGAGATCTTCCGATAGATATTGGTTAGCGTTCGGATCTATCGTGAAGTTCGAAAGCTTCACATAGGGAACTTCGAACTGAGTGGAAAGAATTTCAACAAGTTTTTCTTCCGGAAGGAATCCGAGGGAAACAAGCACGCGGCCAAGGCGCTGACCTGTCTTCTTCTGTTCCTCAAGGGCCTTCTCCAGCTGGGCTTCAGTGATGTAGCCGTGCATCACGAGAAGTTCGCCGATACGCATCTTCGTCGTATTCTGAAGCTGAGCGCCGAGGATGTTCGTCATGACATCTTCGCTCACCATGCCGAGGCGCACGAGAATCTTGGAAAGCATGATTCCGGTGCGCTCATGCTCGCTCATCGCGTGCTTCAGCTGGTCTTCATCGATGATTCCCTGGCGAAGGAGCAATTCGCCGATTTTAGTCTTGTTGTAATTCATAGATGAGACCAAGCTCCTGCTTTAACGTTTTCAAATTCACCTGAAACCCCATGCAAAATGACCCCGGCGCCGGGAACGACCCTTCCAATGCAAGTCACGGCGTCGGCGCCGAAGGCGTTGAAAAATATACTCTCTGGAAGAGAACTTGTGAAAAGGAGTTGATACTCCTCACCCCCGTCCAGCCAAAACTTACGCGCAGGAAGCCCGTAGCGAAGCGCCGCCATTTTCACAGCCGGTTCAACGGGAATAAGCGATTCCTCTATTTCAATGCGTACGCCCGAGGACAGCGCGATATGATGTAGCTCGGAACTGAGCCCGTCGCTGATATCAATGCACGCTCCAACCACCCCTTGTCTTACAAGGGATGCGCCCATTTTCTCATTGATCTTCGGAGCAAGATGATAAGCGACCGGTCCGCGGAGCCCGGGATCGTCCGCATGCCCGTTCATCAGCGCCCACAGGCCTGCGTCTGATTTGCCGAGAGTTCCTGCGACATAAACATAATCGCCGGGACGTGCCGCATTCCTGCGGAGCGGCTTTCCATCGCAGGTGCCGAGCAGCGTCGCTGAAAAAAAGCTTACGTCGCCCACTATCGTGTCGCCGCCCGCAAGCGAAATGCCGCGCGATGCGAAGCCTTCCGAAAAGGCCTTCGCCACACGGTCCCGCATCGCCTTGTCCCAGTTCTTATTGTGACAGATTCCGAGGAACGCCACGCGCGGGGTCCCGCCCATTGCGGAGATATCGGAGACGTTCGAGACGATGAACTTTTCTATGGCCTGCTCCGGAGTGGACCAGTCCAGCCGGTAATGGGAATTCTCGACGGACATGTCCGTAGTGACGAGCCAGCCGTCCACAGCGGCGCAGTCGTCCCCCGCCCCGAACCAAAAACGGCTCCGCGGAGACGTCTCTTCCAAGGGGCAAGCCCCCTTCAAAACGTCATTTACGAACAAGAACTCACCGAGCGGAGGAAACTTGCAGGCACTGTCATCCATATTCCAAAAAATAGCTATTTTAGAAATCGTGGGACACATCTTCTTCATAGCACCCGACGCGGGCGGCACTCTTGACGAAATCGCGCAATGGACACTCCGCTGGATGCTCCTGCACGATCTCCCTACGGATACGTCCATCTACACCTGCAAAAGCATTGCCGAAGCGGAACGGGCGCTCGAAGCGCCCATCACCGCCGGAGAACCTCCTGCGCTCATCGTAATAGACCAAGGCAGTTCCCCCAGACAGGAATCAATACGCTTCGCGGATAAGCTCCGCCAATGCATCCCGGAAGCCTGGATCATCGAACTGGTCACTTCCAAGATGCCCATGGACCGCAAGACGAACGAGGCCTTCTGGCTCAAGAAACCCGTCGTCAAAGGCGACTGGGAAGATGTCCTGCAGCACGTGTTCATCCAGGCCGGCTCCCCGCAGTGGTCAAACGCGGAAGCGCACCACTGAAACTCATCCGCAAAGGCGGATTACACACAAATGAAAACTGGATTTTCTTATTTTGGCGTCCGGCGCCCCAAATGGGTGTTCGAAGATATGAAAACTATCCGTGACACAGGCTGCACGCACGTTCTGCACACCTGGTCCGAGGAAGACGAATTGTATTACCGTGACGCAATGAAAGAAATCATCGCAGGCACGGTTACGCTCGGACTCAAGGTCTACGTGAATCCCTGGGGCGTAGGCCGCGTATTCGGCGGCGAAGCCTACTCCGAGCTCACGGCAAGGAATCCGTCCATGGCTCAGGTTGCGTCCGACGGA
>JBAYFD010000018.1:0-14231 GCA_041667365.1 Fibrobacteraceae bacterium
CACCATGATCGTCTCCCTGTTCCCACGGATGACCTTCACCTGCTCCCAGCTTCCGGTAATCGTCGTCACGCCGGCTGCAGCGATATAGTCCAGGGCATGCCAGGAAGGATCATAACCGACGCGACCGACGCCGGCGACGGCTCCGCCCACATAAACCATCAGCGTCTTTGTCGAAAATTCCAGCTCCGATCCGGGATCGACGGACGTTTTTGTCTGCTCGCTTATGGATATCGTCTTCGCCTTGCCGGATTTATCCCGGATGGTCACGGAATTGTAGCCAAGATTAGGATACCTGTCCCCGCCACCGTACTTAAAATAATCAGCGACCGTTCCGTCCTTCAGATAAGGAAGCGCAATGCGATACCCCGGGAGTATCAAGGTGACGGCATCTTTCATCTCTGCGAAGGGAACATAAATCAGATCGCCCTGTTCCAGCACAATGTCGTTTTTGAAATCGCCCTCATTGGAAATCTTCATATAATTGACGCGCAAGGTATCCGTTTTCCGGATGACAAGAATGCTGTCATCCCGGGCATTGCCCGGCAAAGTGCCGCCGATCAGCCGTATCAGGTAGCTCAGACGCGTCTGCGGATCAACGACAAACTGGCCGACATTGTGCACTGCGCCCATCACGTTCACCTTGAACTTTTTCATCTGAGCGAGCTGAACGAAGCAATACTTCGGATTATAACGCTTCGCGACAATCTGCAAAATCGCGTCGCGCGCTTCCGCGACCGTTTTTCCCGCGACGTTCACGGAGCCGCACTCGTTGATGATAATCGAGCCGTCCGGATACACCTGTACGGACAGATACGTATCTTCGAGGACAATGTCCAGATAGTCGCCCGGCCCTAATTTATAATTGCTATCAACGAGGCCCTCGCTTGTAGCTGGAGTCATCACGACGGAATTGCGGCTGAGACTCCCGTTCCCCGAATTTTCCAGCAACTGCGTCGCTGAATATGATGTAGCGTCTTCTCTGGATACACCTGCGGAAGCATTCATCGCGCAGCAACTGATCATTGCAAAAAAGAACAAAAAATGTATTCGGGAAAACATTGCTATTCCTTATGTTCTTCTGACAAGATACAAAAAAGCCCAACTGAAAGAGTTGGGCTTCTTTGAGCAAAATAACCTTATTCGGCTTTCTTAGCTTCGCCTTCAACCATGTCGACCGGCTTTTTCTTTTTAGCCGGCGCTTTCTTGGCTTCGGGTTTCACTTCTTCCGCAGGTTTCTCAGCCGGCGTCTTAGCGCCGATTTCGTCTTCAACGAGAGAAATGATCGCCATTTCAGCGGCATCGCCGGGACGGTTCGCACCGAGCTTCAGCACGCGGGTGTAACCACCGTTGCGGGAAGCATAACGCGGGCCGATGACGTTGAAGAGACCCTGGACAACCTTCGGGTCGCGCACAAAGCGGGCAGCTTCGCGCCGTGCGGAAAGATCGCCTTTCTTCGCGTAAGTGATCATACGGTCAACGACGCTCTTAGCGAGACGAGCCTTGAGAAGCGTGGTGCGGACACCGCGGTCAAGCTGATCCTTGGCCAAGCCCTTCTCCAGAATGGAGGTGGCGAGGCTGCGGAGAATCGCACGCTTGTGCTGGGAATTCACACCCAATTTCTTATTCTTAACACCGTGTCTCATTTTCCTTATTCCTTCAGGTAATCATCGACGTTCATCCCGAAACTGAGACCCATCGACGTTAAAACCTCGTTAAGTTCGACCAAGGACTTCCGACCGAAGTTCTTGTATTTCAGCATATCCGTTTCCTTGTTGCGCACAAGTTCGCCGATCGTATGGATATTGGCCATACGGAGGCAGTTGCTGGAACGAACGGAAAGTTCCAGTTCGTCCACGCGCATACGAAGCAGATTTGCGATACGCTGGCGTTCTTCGTCCTGCACCATCTCTTCCGGAGATTCGAGGTCGCCTTCGAAATTGATGAAAGCTTCCAGATGATCGACGAGGAGCTTCGCCGCATAGGCGAGGGCGTCTTCGGGGTCAATGGAACCGTCAGTCGTGATTTCCAGTTCAAGACGGTTGAAATCGGTGCGCTGACCCACGCGGGTATCGCTCACATGCATAGCGACCTTCATCACAGGATTGAAGTTCGCATCCATGGCGATCACGCCGATCGGAGCGTTCTGATCCTTCAATTCGTCCGAAGTCATATAGCCACGGCCGGAGGAGACAATCATCTCCATCGTCAGGGACGCATTGCCATTAAGGGTAGCGATATGGACATCCGGATTCAGAATCACCACGCCGGGATTTTCTTCGATACTCTTCGCCGTGATTTCACCGTCACCGGAGATATCGAGGCGGAGCGTTTCGTCATGATCCGAGAGCAGCTTCACGCGGATGCTTTTGAGATTCAGGATGATGTCAGTGACATCTTCCTTCACGCCCGGAATCGTAGTGAACTCTTTGTCCACCTTATCAATCTTCACGGACACAATCGCGGCACCCTGCAGCGAAGACAGAAGGACACGGCGCAGAGCATTACCAAGAGTAATGCCCCATCCGCGCTCCAGAGCCTCTACGACAAACTTGGCGTAGCGGCCATCTTCGCCCGTTTCCACTTTCTGGAAACTGCGCGGCATTTGGAGAGATTTCCACATCATTGGCGTTTTCCCCTTTGAAATTAGATTCTGCGCTTCTTCTTAGGACGGCATCCATTGTGCGGAACACCCGTCACATCGCGAATCGTGAGAACTTCCAGACCGGCGTTCTTGAGAGCGCGGACTGCAGATTCACGACCACCGCCGGCGCCCTTGACACGGACATCGACCTTGCGCATACCGAGGTCAACGGCCTTGTGCGCAGCTGTTTCAGCAGCAAGCTGAGCCGCGAACGGCGTGCTCTTGCGCGAGCCCTTGAAACCGGAATTTCCCGGAGAACCCCAGGCAACGACGTTGCCGCGGGCGTCCGTGATGGACACGATAGTGTTATTGAAAGAAGCGTTCACGCAGGCGATACCCTGCACATCGACGCGCTTCTTGTTCTTCTTGACCTTAGTCTCTTCAGCGGCAGCAGTGGCAACGCCTTCAGCAGCCGGAGTTTCAGTTTTAACTTCTTCGTCAGCCACGAACCGTCTCCTTATTTCTTCTTGTTAGCAACGGTCTTCTTAGGACCTTTACGGGTACGCGCATTGGTCCGGGTACGCTGTCCGCGCACCGGGAGACCTTTGCGATGGCGGGAGCCACGATAGCACCCGATATCCTGCAAACGTTTAATGTTCAGGGTAATCTCTGCGCGAAGTTGGCCTTCCACAGAATATCCGTCTTCGAGCACATGGCGGATCTTACCTTGTTCTTCTTCAGTCAGATCATCGCACTTCTTGTTCAGATCAATGCCCAGTTGAGCGCAGATCTTGCGAGAGGTGAAAAGACCGACACCGTAAATAGCCGTGAGACCGTACTCGACAGTCTTGTTTTTCGGCAAATCGACACCAGCAATACGAGCCATTGAGATCTCCTATCCCTGTTTCTGCTTGTGGCGGGGGTTTTTCGAACAGATGATGCGCAAAATACCCTTGCGACGGATAATTTTGCAATGTTCACATCTGGGTTTAATGGAGGCTTTAATTTTCATAGGTGCTACCTTCTTATCCCTTTACTTATAACGGTAAGTGATTCGACCCCGCGATAAATCGTAGGGAGAAATCTCAACCAACACTTTGTCATCCGGCAAGATGCGTATGAAATGACGGCGCATCTTTCCTGAAACATGAGCTAAAATTTCGTGATCATTTTCGAGGCCGACGCGGAAGAACGCGTTAGGAAGCGCTTCCAGCACAACGCCTTCTACTTGAATTCCTTCTTCTTTAGCCACTACGATGCCATCCTGCCGCGGATGCGGCCATGTTTCAGGAAACCTTCATAATTCTTGGTGTGCAGCTGAGCTTCGAGCTGACGGAGCGTATCCAGAGCGACACCAACCACGATCAGGACCGAGGTACCCCCAAGATAGAAAGACATGTTCATTGCGTCTTTCAAATGGAGCGGGCCGACACTGATTATGACGAGGAAAATGGATCCCGGGAGCGAAATTCGGGTCAAAATGTGATCGATATACTCCGCGGTCTTCTTGCCCGGACGAATTCCAGGGATGAATCCACCGGATTTCTTGAGGTTGTCAGCGATATCATTGGGGTTGTACTGAATCGCTGTGTAGAAGTACGTGAAGAACACGATCAGAATGGCGAATATGACGCTGTAAGTGAGATGCCCCGGCGTAAACGCCATGGCAAAGGACTGCGCCCAGGGAACGTTCGGAAGCCACGATGCGACGATCGCGGGAACGAACATGATGGACGAGGCAAAAATCACGGAAATCACGCCGGCGGTATCGACCTTGAAAGGCAAATAGCTGGCCTGACCGCCCATGACCTTGCGGCCGACCACGCGCCGCGGGCTTTGCAGCGGGATGCGGCGGATGGCCTGTTCCACGAACACGATGAACCCGATGATGGCAACCACGAGCACGATGATGAACACTTCGATCGCGAGAGGCTGGATACCTTCGGAGAACATTTCCCATTCCATGGAAACAGCCCTCGGAAGACGACCGACAATACCGGCAAAGATGATCAGTGAGATACCATTGCCGATGCCGCGTGCCGTGATCCGTTCACCCAGGTACATAACAAAAATCGTTCCTGCGGTGAAGGTGAGCGTAGCTAAACACCGGAACCCGATATTCCCGGCACCGGACGCAAAACCGCCCGTAAGCACCGAGAGCCCTGTTCCGGCAGCGGTGGAAACCTTAAGCGAAGAAAGCCATACGGAAACGCCCCAGCCCTGGAGGGCAGCGAGAATGACCGTGAAATAACGCGTGTACTGATTGAGTTTCGCGCGCCCTTCCTGACCTTCCTTCTGAAGCATTTGAATCGCAGGTATCACGGCGCCCATCAACTGAATGATGATGCTCGCGCTGATGTACGGCATAATGCCGAGCGCAAAGACCGTGGCCTTGGCAAACGCACCGCCCGTGAAGGAATCGTACAACCCGAACACGTTGTTGCTGTTCCGGAAGTATTCAGCCAGGATGGTGGCATCCACGCCAGGAATCGTGATATGTGCGCCAATGCGATAAATAATGAGAATACCCAAGGTGAAAAGAATCTTCTTCCTCAGGTCTTCGATCTTGAAGGCGTTGACGAATGCGTCAAGAGCTTTCTTGAGAGCTTCCATTAGATAATCTCGACTTTGCCGCCGGCAG
The DNA here is from genome assembly GCA_041667365.1 of Fibrobacteraceae bacterium. Lineage (GTDB taxonomy): Bacteria > Fibrobacterota > Fibrobacteria > Fibrobacterales > Fibrobacteraceae > JBAYFD01. The sequence goes on from JBAYFD010000018.1 coordinate 5,223, forward strand.
CGAGGACCGCAGCCTTCGCCTTTTCGCTGATGGCATTGACCTTCAGTGTAATGGCCTTATCGATCGTTCCGTAACCGAGGACCTTGACGGGCTTTTTGACGGAGCGGATGAAGCCTTCGTCAAAAAGGACCTTGGCGTCAAAGTCAGAGACTTTGGAAGCGGCGAGGCGCTTGAGATTCACGATCTGAGTGTCGCGCGGGAACTTGGACTTGAAGCCCTGCTTCGGAATACGGCGATGTATAGGCATCTGACCGCCTTCGAAAGCGACGCGACCGGCCTTAGCGCTCTTACGGGCGCCGGCGCCTTTCTGACCACGACCGGCAGTCGTGCCCCAGCCGGAGCCGGGACCACGTCCGATACGCTTGCGCCCTTTGCAGCGGGCAGCCTTACCGGGATTGAGAGTATTCAGTTCCATCTTAAATCTCCTCGACCTTGATCATGTGACGGACACGATTGATCATGCCCTGGATAGACGGAGTCAGTTCATGTTCAACACACTTGTTGACACCGCGCAGACCGAGAGCGGCCATATTTGCGCGATGTTCAGGAAGAACATGGCAGAAACCTTTGATCTGAGTAATACGGACTTTTTTCATTGCACTAGCCTCAGGCGTTCATACCGCGCAGAGTGGCGCAGTCTTTCTGATTCTTTTGAGAAGTGAGTCCTTCGATGCACGCATGAACCACGGTGTTCGGATTGGAAGAACCGTGAATCTTCGTGAGGATATTGCGGACACCGGCGAGCTCGAGGACAGCGCGCGCAGCGGAACCGGCGATAACGCCAGTACCGGGAGCGGCCGGCATCAGGAGCATGTGAGTCGCACCGAACTTCACTTCGATATCGTGCGGGATCGTTCCATCGAGAACAACAACGTCGATCAGACTGTGCTGAGCGGCTTCAGTGCCCTTGCGGATAGCTTCGGAGACTTCCTTAGCCTTGCCGAGACCGACGCCGATCTTGCCTTTCTTATTGCCGACGACAACGAGTGCGCTGAAGGAAAAGCGACGGCCACCCTTCACCACTTTCGCGCAACGGTTAATGTGCACGACTCTGTCTTCGAATTCAGAGACTTGAGTTTGAGTTTCGCGTTCCAAAGTGTACCTCTTAGAATTGGAGTCCGCTTTCACGAGCACCCTCAGCGAGGGCTTGGACGCGGCCATGATAAATATAACCACCGCGGTCGAACACCACGGCATTGATGCCCTTGCTCTTCGCTGCTTCGGCGATGAGGGAACCGAGCTGCTTGCTCTGTTCGGTCTTCGTCTTTTCGCCGAACTTCTGCTGGAAGTCCTTCGAAGTCGTGGAAAGCTGGATCAGGGATTTGCCGGTTTCATCGTCGATGATCTGCGCAACCATGTGAGTCAAGGTGCGACGGATAGTCAGGCGAGGACGCGCGGACGTGCCCTTGACGGACTTGCGGACACGTTCGTGCCGAGCAATGCGGGAAAGAATTCTTCTTTTTGCAGTAACTGCCATAAACGTACCTTATTTACCTGTCTTCTTGCCCTGCTTGCGCCGGACAATTTCACCTGCGTACTTGATGCCCTTGCCCTTGTAAGGCTCAGGACGACGATACTTGCGGATCTCGGCGGCAGCCTGGCCGACCTTCTGCTTATCAATTCCCTTGATGGAAATCTTGAGCGGATCGATGGCCTTGAGCGTAACGCCTTCCGGTGCCTTGTAGATCACCGGATGCGAGAAACCGAGGACAAGGTTGAGATCCTTGCCTTTCTGTTCCACGCGATAACCGACACCCACGATCTCGAGATTCTTTTCGAATCCCTTGGTCACGCCTTCGACCATATTGGCGACGAGGGCGCGGGTAGTACCATGAATGGCACGCGTAAATTTTTCATCATCGGGACGTTCGAAAGAAAGCTTTTCGCCTTCCTGCTTGATCTTGATGAGAGGATGAACGTCCGTGTTGAGCTTCCCGAGGGGACCTTCAACCTGAATGCTCTGACCCTTAACCGCCACTTTCACGCCGGCGGGAATAGTAATAATAGCTTTTCCGATACGAGACATTGTTACCTCACCAGACCTTGGCGATGACTTCACCGCCCATCTTTTGCTGACGGGCTTCGCGATCGGTCATCACGCCTTGAGAAGTGGAGATAATGGCATAACCGAGACCGTTGCGGACGCGCGGAAGCTTCGCCACATCGACGTAGTGACGGAGGCCCGGGCGACTGACGCGCTGGATGCCTTGAATAGCAGGGGCGCCGTTCGTGTAACGGAGCAGCACCTTAAGAGTGCCCTGCTTACCATCATCGACCACGACGTATTTCTTGATGAATCCCTTTTCCTGCAACACGCGAGCGATTTCACGTTTCTGATTGCTGGCAGGGATGTCCACCACAGGCATCTTCGCAGCGATACCGTTGCGGATGCGGGTGAGCATATCGGCGATAGAATCTGTCATTGCCTTTTTCTCCTTACCAGGAAGACTTAGTGATACCGGGGATTTCGCCAGCGAGTGCCATTTCGCGGAAGCAAATACGGCAGAGGCCAAAACGGCGTATAAAGGCGTGCGGCCTACCGCAACGCTTGCAGCGGTGATACCCACGAACCGTGTACTTCGGGGTGCGCTTGCACTTTTCAATCATTCTTCTGCTAGCCATGATATATCCTTACTTCCTGAAGGGGAGTCCGAGGCCTTCGAGCAGGGCGCGACCTTCTTCATTCGTCTTAGCGGAAGTGACGAAGGAGATGTCCATTCCCAAGGTCTGAGAAATCTTATCAATGTCGATTTCGACAAAGATCGCCTGTTCCTTGATACCGAACGTGTAGTTGCCGCTGCCGTCAAAACCACGACGGGGAAGGCCGCGGAAGTCGCGCACGCGGGGCAGGGTGATATTGATGAAACGGTAAAGGAAATCCCACATGTTATCGCCATGGAGAGTGACCTTCGCGCCGATTCCGATACCTTCACGGAGCTTGAAGTTGGAGATAGCCTTCTTGGCTTTCGTCACGATGGGCTTCTGACCGGAAATTGCACCGAGGGTTTCGACCGCTTCGTCCAGGACCTTGCGGTTGGAAGCAGCGTCGCCGACGCCCATATTGATGACGATTTTCTGCAGATGCGGAATCTGCATCACGTTCTTGTAGTCGAACTGCTTCTTGAGGGCAGGAACAACTTCTTTTTTATAAATGTCTTTCAGTATGCTCATTTCGATAACCTCACAGAGCCTTACCGGTCTTGACACTCACGCGGACGCTAACCTTGCCGGCTTCGCGGGTGCGACGGGTACGGACAGGGGTTCCGCCTTCGAGCAGCATCACATTGGACGCATCGATCGGCATTTCTTTTTCAATGATGCCGCCGGTCTGGTTCGTGCGGCTGGGCTTTTCATGACGTTTGCGGATGTTCACGCCGGCCACGGTCACGCGGCCCTTGGAAGCATCGACGCTGATCACGTTCCCGGACTTGCCTTTAAAGGCGCCGGAGATAACCTTGACGTTATCGTTCTTCTTAATCTTAGCCATTAGAGCACCTCGGGTGCGAGGGAGATGATCTTCATGTATTTCTTGTCGCGCAGCTCGCGGGCCACAGGTCCAAAAATACGTGTTCCGCGCGGTTCTCCTTCCTTCGTGATGAGAACCACGGCATTATCCGAGAAACGGATAAGCGTACCGTCTTTACGGCCGATTTCCTTGCGTGTGCGGACGACGACGGCGTCTGCGACAGAGCCTTTCTGAACCTTGCTCTGGGGGATGGCGTTTTTCACAGCCACCTTGATGACATCGCCGATGCTTGCATAGCGCCGGTTAGTTCCGCCCAAAACTCGGATGCAGGCGACTTCCTTGGCACCGCTGTTATCGGCCACGACAAGTCTTGTTTCTTCTTGAATCATAGTTTCGCCTTACTCCAGGGATTACTTCTTCTTTTCCACGATCCGGACGAGGCGCCAGCGCTTCGTTGCGGAAAGAGGACGGGTTTCCATAATTTCAACCAAGTCGCCTTCGCCGGCTTCATTCTTTTCATCATGAGCCTTGAGCTTCTTGGTCGTCATCACGACCTTGTTATACATAGGGTGACGCTTGCGGTTCTCAACCACAACCGTGATCGTCTTGTCCATTGCGCTAGACGAAACGATACCCTGTCTTACTTTGCGAGAGTTTCTATCCATCTTTTACTCCTGTCCGGCTTACGCCTTAACCGCGGCTTTAGCCCGTTCGGTGAGAATGGTTTTAATGCGGGCAATATCCTTGCGGGTACTACGCAGCACGGCGGGTTTTTCAAGATTTCCGGTCTTCGCAACAAGCCGGTTGTTGAACAAATCCAAGGTGAGCTGTGCAAGCTTTTCCTGGAGCTGTTCGATGCTCAATTCTTTAAGTTCGCGCGCTTTCATTAGATTTCCGAAGCCTCAATGAGTTTAACCTTAAGCGGCAGTTTCTGCGCTGCGTCGCGGAGAGCCTCCGTGGCGAGGTCGCGTTCAATGCCACCCATTTCGAACAGGATGCGGCCGGGAAGAACCACGGCGACCCAGAATTCAACGTTGCCCTTGCCCTTACCCATACGGGCTTCAGCAGGGTGACGGGTAACGGGCTTATCCGGGAACACGCGGATCCAGATACGGCCGCCGCGCTTGATCTTACGGGTCATCGCGATACGGGCAGCTTCCACCTGACGGGCAGTGAGCCAGCACTTTTCAAGAGCCTGAAGGCCATATTCACCGAAAGCGATGGTATCACCGCTCGTTGCGCGCCCTTTCATACGGCGCTTCTGCATTTTGCGGAACTTTGTTCTTTTAGGACTCAGCATAAGTTATTTCTCTCTCTGATTATCGGACGCCATGGCATCCTTGCCGATCTTTTCACCATGCATCACCCAGACCTTGACGCCGCAGGTGCCGTACACGGTTTTCGCCGTGGACGTCGCGTAATCGATGTCAGCGCGGAGAGTGTGCAGAGGCACGCGGCCTTCAGCATACTTTTCAACGCGGGCGATTTCAGCACCGCCGAGACGACCGCCAAGCTGGACCTTGATGCCTTCGACACCGAGGCGCATGGCGCTCTGAATGGCGCGCTTCATCGCGCGGCGGAAGGAAACACGCTTTTCAAGCTGACGGGCGATGTTCTCGCCGATCAGCTGAGCATCTGTTTCCGGACGCTTGATTTCGTGGACGCTAATATAGATTTCTTTACCCGTGAGGAACTGGAGTTCGCCTTTGAGACGGTCCAGTTCTTCGCCCTTTTTGCCGATGACGACACCCGGGCGGGCGGTGTAAAGGTTCACGTTCACCTTCTTAGGCGTGCGTTCGATACCGACTCTGGAGAGGGAGGCGTGTTCAAAACGCTTCATCAGATAACGGCGGAGAACGATGTCTTCATAAAGAAGATCTGCGAATTTGTCTTCAGCGTACCATTTGGACTGCCAGTCTTTGATGATGCCAAGACGAAGACCATACGGATGAGTTTTCTGACCCATGGTTTACTCCTTATCGGCGTCGTTGGAGACGACGACTGTCAAGTGGGACGTCGGCTTTTCAATGCGGAATGCGCGGCCTTGTGAATGAGCGCGGATGCGCTTCATAATGGTTGCGCCATCGGCAGTGATCGCCTGGATCTTGAGCTCGGAGGTTGCGACGGCGGAAGGAGACTTCTGCTTGAAGTTCGCGATGGCGGACTTGAGCGCATTTTCAACGATCACAGCGCCCTTCTTACGGCTGCGGAGGATCGAGAGAATGGCAATGGCTTCGTCTACGGACTTACCGCGCATAAGGTCAGCGACCATGCGGAGTTTACGTACGCCGTAACGGACGTTCTTAACTTTAGCAACAGCTTTCATAGATTACTTTCCTCCTGCAGATGCGGCAGCCGGAGCGACAGTCGCTTCAGCCTTGCGGTGACCGCGGAAAATGCGGGTCGGAGAAAATTCACCAAGCTTGTGACCGACCATGTTTTCAGTCACATAAACCGGAAGGAACTGCTTCCCGTTGTACACGGAAAAGGTCAGACCGACCATATCCGGAATGATGGTGGAACGGCGGGACCAAGTCTTGATAGGCTGTTTCTTGTCAGAACCAACCATAGCCTTGGCCTTGTTCAAAACGTGGGAATCCACGAAAGCACCTTTCTTAAGGGATCTCGACATTGATTAAGCCCTCTTCTGACGACGGCGCACGATGTACTTGTCGGTGCGCTTGTTGTTACGGGTCTTGAGACCCTTACAATTCTTGCCCCAAGGAGAGCAAGGATGACGGCCACCGGAAGTGCGGCCTTCACCACCGCCCAGCGGGTGGTCAACCGGGTTCATCGCGACACCGCGCACGGACGGACGGATGCCGAGCCAGCGGGAACGGCCCGCGGAACCCGAAGATTCGTTCATGTGATCGATGTTGGAAACCTGACCGATGACAGCGAGGCAGTTCTCAGGAATAAGGCGGATTTCGCCGCTCGGCATACGGATCTGGCAAAGTTTGCCGTCCTTAGCGATGAGTTCTGCTGCAGTACCGGCGGAGCGGGCGATCTGAGCGCCTTTTCCCGGCTTGAGTTCAATGTTGTGAATCATCGTGTTCAGCGGAATGTCGCGTATCGGCAGAGCATTGCCGATACGGAATTCAGCGCCGACACCGGAATTCAGGACGTCGCCGACCTTCAGGGTATCCGGTGCGATAATGTACCGACGCAGACCGTCGGTATACTTCACAAGAGCGATGCGGGCCGAACGGTTCGGATCGTATTCGATAGTTTCAACGGTGCAGGCGATGCCGGTACGGGCACGCTTGAAGTCGATGACGCGGTAGACGCGCTTGTGACCGCCACCACGACGGCGGGATGTAATCCGGCCGTTATTGTTGCGACCGGAGCTGCGCTTGATGCCTTCAGTAAGAGGCTTGTACGGCGTATCGGCCGTAATATCCGTCTTATCGCCCAGTTGCTTGTAACGCAACGTCGGGGTAACAGGTCTATAACTCTTAAGCCCCATGATTAGACTCCTTCAAACTCGGCGATTTTCTGGCCGGCCTGCAACTTGATGTAGGCCTTCTTCCAGTTGGATTTTTTACCCGCAACGGTGCGGACGCGCTTAATCTTGCCACGATTGATGAGCGTGTTGACAGCGGTGACCTTGACGTTGAAACGGGATTCGATCGCACTCTTGATTTCCGATTTGGTAGCATCCTTAGCGACCTTGAACACATACTGGCGGATGCCGGTACGCGGATCGATCATCTGTTTGGACGCACTTTCAGTGATGTGCGGTTCAACTATGATTTCGTGAAGCTCTTTCACCGGGAACCTCCAGCGAGTTCGCCCAGGGCATCCTGGGAAATCAGAATATTGTTGGCGCGGATGAGATCGTACGTATTCACGTCGTCCACACGGGCGCAGCGCACCCAGGGAACGTTCGCGGAAGACAGGGCGATATTCTTATCCTTCGCACCGACGAGAATGAGCGCATTGCGCTGTTCAAGTCCGGCTTTCTTAGTGACAGCGAGGAAATCCTTCGTCTTCGGAGCGTCAAAAGCGAGAGCTTCGAACACGAGAATCTTACTGTCCTTGGCCTTGGTGGCGAGAGCGGAATAGAAAGCGATCTTCTTCACTTTCTTATTCACTTTCTCGAAATAGTCATGAGACTTCGGTCCATGCGACTTGTTACCGCGGACCCACACCGGGGAGGTATTCTGACCGGAACGGGCGCGTCCCGTGCCTTTCTGTTTCCAAGGCTTGGTGGTACCACCGCTCACCTGAGACTTCGTCTTAGACTGAGCCGTGCCCTGACGGCGATTGTTGAGAATCGCCTTGATGTGCAGGTACATGCAGACCTTGTTGATTTCCGAGTCGAAAACTTTCGGAAGGTCAATTTCGTTCTTATAATCGCCGCTCACGGCGTAAAGCTTTGCCTTTGCCATTAGCCTTTCCTCACCACGATGACTCCATTCTTGGGGCCTGGAACAGCGCCGCGAACAAAGATCAAATTGCGTTCGCCGTCAACCTTCACAACCTGAAGATTCTTGACGGTGACCTTTTTGTTACCGAACTGACCGGCCATCCGCTTACCGCGGAAGACACGACCAGGGAACGTATGAGCGGACAAGCTGCCCGGTTCACGGATGTTATGCGTACCATGCCCGCGGGGGCCCGTCTGGAAGCCGTGACGCTTCACCGTGCCGGAAAAGCCGTGACCTTTGGAAATGCCCGAAACATCGACCGTCTTAGCGTCAGCGAAATCGGCAGCGCCGAATTCCTTGCCGACGGGCCATACGGAAAGATCAGCGACATCGAATTCCGCGAGATATTCACGGACTTCGAGGTTGGCCTTCTTGAAATGACCGAGGGTCGCCTTATCGGCGCGCTTTTCTGACTTAAGGCCAAACCCGATCTGAATCGCGGTGTAGCCATCCTTCTCTTCTGTTTTTTGGCAAACAACCACACACGGACCTGCGGCGAGGACGGTCACAGGGACGCACTCGCCATTTTCCGTGAACACTTGGGTCATTCCCAACTTTTTAGCAAGAATACCGTTCATTGTTTTTTACACCTTAATTTCGACTTCAACGCCTGCGGGCAAGTCCAGTTTCATCAGAGAATCAACCGTCTGCGGAGTGGCATCCAGAATGTCAATCAAGCGCTTGTGGGTACGGGATTCGAACTGTTCGCGGGACGTCTTATCAACGTGAGGAGAACGGAGAACCGTGTACTTCTGAATTTTAGTAGGAAGCGGAATGGGTCCCGCGATGCGGGCTCCCGTATTTTTCGCCGTATTCACGATATCCTGAGCGGACCTGTCGATCATACGATGATCAAAGGACTTCAGACGAATACGAATGCGTTCACCAGCCATTTCTGAGTTTCCTTATTTGATGATTTCAACGACGGAGCCGGCGCCGACGGTGTGGCCGCCTTCGCGGATGGCGAAGCGGAGCTGCTTGTCCATGGCAACGGGGGCGATGAGCTCCACGTCGATCGTCACGGTGTCGCCCGGGGTCACCATTTCGGAACCCTCCGGAAGCTTGATCGTGCCGGTCACGTCCGTCGTGCGGAAGTAGAACTGCGGACGGTAG
>JBAYFD010000019.1:0-13839 GCA_041667365.1 Fibrobacteraceae bacterium
CTGATACGGATTTTTCGTCTGGCTTGCGGTCTTCTTGTCTTTGCGGACGTAGTGAATTCCTCCCTGTCATTGCGAGTACGGCGTAAGCCGGGCGAAGCAATCCATTCTCCGGCGGGGTGTGTTCTGGATTGCCGCGGCGCTTTGCGCCTCGCAATGACGCGTGTGTGGTTCTGTTCTGGATTGCCGCGGCGCTTCACGCCTCGCAATGACGCGTGTGTGGTTCCGTTCTGGATTGCCGCGGCGCTTCACGCCTCGCAATGACGCGTGTGTGGTTCCGTTCTGGATTGCCGCGGCGCTTCGCGTCTCGCAATGACATGCGTGAGGTGTTCCCCGCCTGAATTGCCGCGCCTGCAATGACGGGGGATGGCGGAATGTCTTTATTCTCCGCGGGATTTGCGGAATAAACGCCGGAAAAAATCATTTACAAAAGTGTATCGGGGGCGTTTACCGGGGGCGGACTTTGCTATTTTTGCGCATGAATCTTACGAGGTGAATTTTATGGATGACACCCAGGCGAATAAGCCCAGTTTTATCACGACTTCCCTTGACTTCATCGTCAACTGGGGCCGGAAGAATTCTCTGTGGCCGTTTCCTTACGGAACGGCGTGCTGCGCGATTGAGTTCATGAGTACGGAATCCTCCCGCTACGACTTGTCGCGCATCGGTTCCGAGTTCGTGCGCTTTACGCCCCGCCAGTCGGACGTGCTCCTCGTTTCGGGCACGATCACGTACAAGCAGGCTCCGATCCTGAAGCGCATTTACGAACAGCTCGCGGAACCCCGCTGGGTCATCTCGATGGGCGCCTGCGCCTGCTCCGGCGGCTTTTACGATTGCTACTGCACTCTGCCGGGCATTGACAATGTGATTCCCGTGGACGTGTACATCGGCGGCTGTCCTCCGCGTCCAGAGTCCGTGTTCGATGCGATGTTCGAGCTGCAGAAGAAGGTTTCGGATGAGTCCTATATGAAGGAACGCGCCGAGCGCGTCAAGGACCAGATGGAGGCCCTGCGCGCGAAGTCCGAGGAATGCCGCCGCGAATTCGAGGAACGCTCGAAGGCCGCTGTCGCGGAACTGAAGGACAAGGCTGAGGAATTGAAGCGGAACGTGATCAAAAAGGTCTCGTTCCTGAAGGAGGCCCGATAATGAGCGATTGCGTGAAGACGCCTCGCGTGGCCACCCCCGGACTCCGCAAGGAGACGTCGGATGCGGTGTTCGCGCTTCTCTCTGAAAAATTCGCGGCCGTGCGCGACGCGGACGCCCCGAAGGATTTCTCCGTGGTGGTGGACGCATCGAAGGTGCACGACGTGATCCGGTTCCTGCGCGATGACAAGGCGTGCGGGTTCGATATGCTCCTGGACATCGTGGGCGTGGATTACCTGGGCTTCAAGGATTATGAAGGCCCGCGCTTCGCCGTGGAATATTTGCTGAAGAACGTGTATGACCCCGCGAAGCGCATCCGCGTGAAGGCGAAGGTCGCCGAGGGCGCGTCCGTTCCGACGGTCTCGGATCTTTTCCCGATCGCGGACTGGCAGGAGCGCGAAGTGTGGGATCAGTACGGCATTGTGTTCGCCGGGCACCCGGACCTCCGCCGCCTGTTGAATCACGCCGAGTTCGTCGGTCACCCGCTGCGCAAGGATTATCCCGCGCAGAAGCGCCAGTGGCTGTCGACGAACGATTATCTGCTTCCGGCGCTCGAGAAGAAACTGGAGTCAATGGGCTACCGCATCGTGAAACGTTCGAAGGAAGTGATGACGAACGATGACGAATATCTTGAAGGGAGTATCAGAAAATGATCGTAGTGACTCCTGATGGCGAAAAACTGAATCTGATGCCTTTGAACATCGGCCCTTCGCACGGCGCGACCCACGGCTGCCTGCGCTATATGACGGCGCTCGACGGCGAAAACATCGTGGCGAGCGTGAGCGAGATCGGCTACCTGCACCGCGGTTTCGAGAAGATGGTGGAGCGCGGCACGTGGCAGCAGGTGGTTCCTTATACGGACCGCCTGAACTACTGCTCCGCGATGATGAACAACTTCGCGTACTGCCGCGCGGTGGAAGAACTGATCGGCGTCGAGATTCCAGAACGCGCGAAGGTGCTCCGTGTCATCGTGAACGAACTTTCCCGTATCGCGGATCATTTCATCTGCGTCGCCGCGGCGTCTCAGGACTTGGGTTCCACGACGGGCTTCTTCTATATGTTCGACAGCCGCGAGATGACGATGGTCATCTGGGAGAAGCTGACGGGCGCGCGCCTCACGAATGCTTACGGACGCATCGGCGGCCTTTACCGCGATACGTACGAAGGCTTCGAGGATGACGTCCTCGCCGTGCTGAAGCAGGTGGACAAGAACCTGCACGACCTGCACGCGTGCTTCGACCGCAATCGCATTTTCCTTGACCGTACGGTGGGCGTTGGGAAGATCTCCGCGAAGGACGCTACGGCGTGGGGCTGGACTGGTCCGTGCCTCCGCGCCACGGGCGTCGCGAGCGACCTCCGCAAGGACGAACCGTATTTCGGTTATGAGACCTACGACTGGAACGTGGTGACGGGTACCGAAGGCGATGTCTTTGACCGCCTGATGGTGCGCCTCGCCGAAGCCGAGGAATCAAGTAAGATCATCAAGCAGGCTCTGGAACGTCTCAAGTCTCTCAAGGGTTGCCCGGTGAATACAAACGATCCGCGCGTCCGCGTGCCGGATCACGAGCATGCCTATCAGGATATGGAATCCCTGATCGGCCGTTTCAAGACGGTCCTCGATGGCGTTCGCGTTCCGAAGGGTGAATTCTACCAGGGTTCCGAAGTCGCGAACGGCGAGCTCGGTTTCTCCGTGGTGTCCGACGGTTCGGGCAAACCGTGGCGCGTGAAAGTGCGCCCGCCCTGCTTCCCGCATTACGCGGCGTTCGACAAGATGGTCGAAGGCGCGCTCTTGGCGGATTCCATCGCGACCCTTTCGAGCCTTAACATTATCGCTGGAGAACTCGACAGATGAGCAAGCATGTTCAAGGCGCAGTTGAATTTGTCGCCAACAATCATCTTTTGTACACAAAGGGCCCGCAGCCTATGGAGATGCTCCCGGATCCGGCTGATCAGTTCGGCCATGTGAATCCGGAACGGAAGCAGCTTTCTTGGACCGAGATCGCGTCGAAGCTTGAAACTCCTGAGGTCAAGGCGCGCGTCGCGGATTTTCTTTCCCGTTACCCGAAGGGCCAGGGCGCCCTTCTCGAAGTTCTCTGGATAGCCCAGGACGCCATCGGCTGGCTCCCGCACGAGGCGATCCGCTGGGCGGCGCGCGAATGCGGCTGCGCTCCGGCGCACGCTTTCGGCGTTGCGACGTTCTACACGATGTACAAGCATGCTCCGACGGGGCGCTTTCTGCTCCAGTTCTGCCGCAACATCTGCTGCCACTTGAAAGGCGCTCAGGATGTTCTTAAGCATGCGCTGGATTCCCTCAACATCAAGAGTGGCGAGACAACTCCGGACGGTCTCTTTACGGTCGTCGAAGTCGAGTGCCTCGCTGCGTGCGGTAACGCTCCGGTGATGCTCGTGAACGATGACTATGCGACGGACGTCGAGAACGGCGAACTTACGATGAAGCCGGGCGTGTGTCTCACGCCGGAACGCGTTGATAAGATTCTTAAGTGGTGCTACGACCGCGAAGCGAAATTCCCGAAGGGCGAGCCCGCGCGGGAAGTCCTCGGCGGCGTCGTAAAAGGTCACGGCGGTCACCCCGGCGCTCCCGGTGCGACGGCGAAACCGCAGGTCGCGAATTATGCGCCTCCGGCGCCCGTGCTCGGTCTGAACGCTGTTTCCGCGGATAACGGGGTCACTCTGACATGGAAGCCGGATCCCGGCTTCACGGCGCTCTCCGTTGAAAAGAAGAACGGCTCTTCCTGGACCGCCATCGGCAATCCCGGCGTTAAGGACAAACTTTTCGTGGATGCCCCGGGCAAGGCCGGCGATGAATACCGGATGATTGCGACGAGCGGCGAACGCGTCGCGAAGCCTTCCGCTTCCGCGGTCGCGAAGATCGCCCCTCCGCCTCCTCCCGCGGCTCCGGCTGCTGCACCTCAAAAGAAGGCAGGCTGATTTTATGCAAGATTCGATGAAAGTCTGTACCGGAAATTTCGGAAAGCATGCGCAGGGCATCGACGCTTACAAGAAGCTCGGCGGTTATTCGAATATTTCTTCACGCTTGTTTGACCTTTCGCAGTCCGAGACGATTGATCTCGTTCAGCACTCCGGCCTCCGCGGCCGTGGCGGCGCCGGGTTCCCGACCGGGATGAAGTGGAGCTTCGTGCCCCGCAATTCCGGGAAGCCCGTGTACATCGTGGTGAACGCGGACGAAGGCGAAGCGGGCACGTACAAGGATCATTTCCTGATTCTTGAAGACCCGCACCGCTTGATCGAAGGCCTCATCATCGCCGCGTGGGCGCTCGGCGCCCGCTGTGCTTACATTTATGCGCGCGGTGAATTCATGCCGTGCATCGAAGCCTTGAACAAAGCGATCAATGAAGCTTATGCGGCGCACCTCCTGGGCGAGAACATCGGCGGAACGAAGTTCTGCTTTGACGTGTTCGTTCACCGCGGCGCAGGCGCTTACATCTGCGGCGAAGAAACCGCGCTCATCAATTCGCTTGAAGGCCAGAAGGGTCAGCCTCGTCTGAAACCTCCGTTCCCGGCGGTCGCCGGCGCATGGGCCTGCCCGACCTGCGTGAACAACGTGGAGACGATCATGTCCCTCCCGTGGATTTTTTCGCACCCCGTTTCGGAATACACGAAGATGGGCACGCCGCGCGCGCATGGCACCAAAGTGTTCTGCGTCTCCGGGGATGTGAAGCGCCCCGGCCTTTACGAAGCGCCTCTCGGTACTCCGCTTATGGAAATGCTCACGAGCGAAGAATATGCGCAGGGCGTGATCGGAAACCTGAAGGGCGTGATTCCCGGCGGTTCTTCCTGCCCTCCGCTCGTGCCTGCGGAATGCGAAAAGGCGACTCTCGATTATGAATGCATGGCGAGCCTGAAGACGATGTTCGGCTCGGGTGCGATCATCGTGTTCAACGATACGCGCAATGCCGTGGACCTCCTTGATGTCCTCGGCCTTTTCTATTCCCATGAATCCTGCGGTCAGTGCACTCCGTGCCGCGAAGGCACTGGATTTGCAAAGCGTGTCCTCGACGCCATTATGAAAGGCAAGGGCCACGACGGCGACATCGGACTTTTACAAAGTATTGCAGACGGTTTCGTCGGAACGACGATCTGCCCGCTTTCACTTTCTCTTGGAATGCCGCTGAATTCTTACACGGCCAAGTACCGCGCGGATTTTGAAGCGTACATCGCTAAGAATCCGAATCATGCGGAACCCCGCATTAAATCCACAGTCCGTCCCGGAGCCTATTGGTAAGAATATGAGCAACTATTACAACATGCCGAAACTTCCGTCCGCCAAGAGCCCGATGGTCACCATCAAGGTCGATGGCAAGGATATGCAGGTTCCCGGCGATACGAATTTACTGGAGGCCCTGCAGACCGTCGGTATTGAAACGCCTCACGTGTGCTACCACCCTTACCTCCCGGTCTCCGGCAACTGCCGTCAGTGCCTGGTGGAACAGGAAGGCCCGCGCGGACGCGCTTTGGTCATTTCCTGCTACACTCCGGTCGCTCCCGGAATGGTCGTCTATACTCCGGCGTCAAGCGCCCGCGTCAAGAATGCGCGCCGCGCCGTCTCGGAATTCATGCTCGTGAATCACCCGCTCGATTGCCCGATCTGCGACAAGGCGGGCGAGTGCACGCTGCAGGAAAACTATATCGAGGCGGGTCAGGACGAATCCCGTCTGAATGGTGACGTCGGCAGGAATTTCCACGGAAACCCGGCGCACCAGTTCGTGGATTCGAAGGGACAGCTCCGCGGCGGCAAGCGCGTTGACCTGGGGCCGCGTATTGTGCTCGACGAAGAACGCTGTGTGCAGTGCGACCGTTGCGTGCGTTTTATGCGCAGCATCGCGAAGTCGGAACAGCTTCAGCTCGCTTCCCGCGGCGACCGCACGTTCATCACGACGTTCCCCGGCGAGAAGCTCGATCACGAATATGATCTTTGCGTGACGGATCTCTGCCCGACGGGCGCCCTCACCGCGAAGTATTTCCGTTTCCAGAAGCGTGTATGGTTCCTTTCCCGCACGCCGACCGTGTCGATGGACGATTCCCTCGGCGCGAACATCTGGCTTGACCATGCGGACGGATTCCTCTGGCGCGTGATGCCGCGCTGCAACCCCGATGTGAACCGTACCTGGATTTCCAACACGAGCCGCCTCGCGTTCCTTGAATTTTCAAAGAACCGTCTTCCGGCTTCTCCGCTGGATGCCGTGCGCGAAGCGCTCAAGGCTCCGGGCAAGGTCGCGTTAGTCGCGGGCGGCGAATGCACGCTTGAAGACCTCGCCGCGCTCAAGCTTTTGAAGAAGTCCCTCGGCGACCGCGCTGAACTCTTCGGCGGCACGTTCAAAAAGATTTTCCCCGCGGACGGTCTTTCCAAGAGCGGCGACCCGATGGCGGACCGCGCCGGTTTCAAGCTGATGAACGTTCCGGACGATAACCTTGGCGACCTCGTGAAACGTGCTTCCGAATTCGCGGTGCTCGTGACCGTGAACGCGGACCTGTTCGGCGAAGACGCATCGAAGGCGTCCTCCCTCGAAAAAATCGCGACACGCATCGCGCTCGCCGCCTTCAACACGGAAACCGTGAAGAAATCCCAGGTCGCGTTCGGTGTGAACCACTGGAGCGAAGTCGCTGGCACGATGGTGAACTGTGGCGGCCTTCTCCAGAAGCTCTCCGCCGCGCCCACCGCTCCCGATGCCGCTCTCGTACCCGCTTACAGTGCGCTCACGGCGCTCGCCGGGAATGAAGTCACTGAAGTTTCTGCTGCGTACAAACTTGCGCAGGGCGAAGCTCCGGCTCTCGCGGACGTCTCTTTTGAATCTATCCGTAGCACGGGCTTTATGCTCGATGGAGTGAAGGCATGATGGAAATCATTTCTTCAAAGCACTGGATTGAATGGCTGCTCATCATTGCCAAGTTCGCCTTTGCTTTTGTCCCGGTGCTGTTCATCCTCCTCATGATTCCGATGGAACGCCGCGGCGCGGGGTTCATTCAGGACCGTGAAGGCCCGAACCGCTCCTACATCAAGATTCCCTATTTCGGGAAGATCCGTCTGTTTGGCTGGGTGCAGAACTTCTGCGACGGCATCAAGCTGTTCTTTAAGGAAATCTACGCTCCCGCAGGCGTGAACAAAGTGCTGTTCGCACTCGCTCCGGCGATTCCCTTTATGGTCGTGCTCATTTCCCCGTGCGTCATTCCGTGGTTCGCTCCGATGGCGTTCACGTTCGGCGATCAGGTCATCCGTGTTTCCGGCGCGACCGTCGATACCGAAGTGGGCGTGCTCCTGCTGTTCGGCCTTGCATCGCTTTCTGCTTACGGCGCGGTGCTCGCCGGCTGGGCTTCCAAGTCGAAGTTCTCGCTTCTCGGTTCCCTCCGTACGACCGCGATGACGATCAGCTATGAAGTCTGCCTCGGCATTTCGATCATGGGAGTGATCCTCCTCGCGGGGAGTTTCAACCTGGATTCTATCATCTCCTGGCAGGAATCCCACGTGTGGGGTATCGTCGCGCAGCCTGTCGCTTTCTTTTGCTTCCTCATTGCTTCGATCGCCGAGACGGGGCGCGCTCCGTTCGACGTCGCCGAAGGCGATCCAGAACTCGTCGCCGGTTTCCACACGGAATACGGCGCAATGCATTTCGGTATGTTTTATATGGGTGAATACGGTCACATCGCGGTGAACGGACTTCTGATTTCCTGCCTGTTCCTCGGCGGCTATTCGATTCCGTTCGTCTCCGAAACGACTTTACATGCGAACCTCGGCATTGCCCTTGCCGCGGCGTGCGGCGTCGCGGTCCTCGCCGCGCTCGTGTTCCTGCACATGATTTATCGCTATTCCCGCTGGCTCAGGACGAGCGCCCTGTCGACGAAGAATGAAGTCCTCCGCGAGTATTCTTTGTACAAGATCCTCGCCTGGGCATCCATCCCGGTCCTCGCCGTGCTCGGAATCGTCTGCGCCCTTTACATTCACCCCGAATTTTCGATAGTGAACGGCACTCCGGTCTTCGGACTCGGCGTCGCGCTGGGCACGGCCCTCATTGAGGTCATCGTGCTCCTCATCAAGACGGTGTTCTTCTGCTGCATCTGGATCTGGGTCCGCTGGACACTCCCGCGTTTCCGTTATGACCATGTGATGCACCTCGGCTGGAAGGTCATTCTGAACATCGCGCTCATCAACCTTGTTGTGACGGCGCTTATTGCGAAACTCGCGGGAGGTAACTGAGAATGGTCCGCGTGATTAGACACAAACCGATGAACTGGGTGGAACGCCTCTATATTTTCGAGGCTTTCCGCGGTCTGTTCACTACCCTGAAGCATTTCCTCCGCGGATTTTTCCGCTACGAAACGCTCCCCACGGTTCCGTATCCGGATATGAAACCGGAAATCCGCCGCACTTACCGCGCGAAACATCGCCTGATGCTCCGTCCTGACGGAACTCCGCGCTGCGTCGCCTGCTTCATGTGCGCGACGGCGTGCCCGGCTCACTGCATTTACATTGAGCCCGCCCAGTCGGAAGACGGTCGTATCGAGAAGCGCGCCCTGCGTTTTGACATCGACCACCTCACCTGCGTCTTCTGCGGTCTTTGCGTGGAAGCCTGCCCGGTGGACGCCATCCGCATGGATACCTGCGAAACGAGTTACGTGCACAGGAACCGCGATGACTTCGTCGCATATCTGTACGACCTCACCACGTGGAATCCGAAGAGCTATCCGCAGAATGACCTGCAGAGTCAGGCCGCTCCCGGCGGAAGCAGAAACAAGCAGGCTCTCGAAGCCTGGGGGATGAAGGTACAATAATGCTCGCTCTCATCTATTTCATCATTTTAAGCGTTCTCGTCGTGGGGAGCGCACTATGCGTGCTTCTCTCGAAGCACCCGCTCTATGGTGCACTTTCGCTCGTGGTGACGATGCTTTCCCTCGCCGGCATTTATGGACTCCTCGGCAGCCCCTTCGTGGGTGTTGTCCAGGTGATGGTCTATGCGGGCGCCGTGATGATGCTTCTTTGCTTCGTCATTATGGTGCTGAACG
The DNA here is from genome assembly GCA_041667365.1 of Fibrobacteraceae bacterium. GTDB lineage: Bacteria > Fibrobacterota > Fibrobacteria > Fibrobacterales > Fibrobacteraceae > JBAYFD01. The sequence continues at coordinate 9,178 of JBAYFD010000019.1, forward strand.
GCGCGCGCGACAATCACACGCCACGCTTCGACCGCGTCTCGCTCTTCATCATTCCCGCGCTCATCGTCCTTGCCGTCCTTATCGCGATCGTTCTTCTGAACGCGCGCTTCGGTTTCAACGCGGGTACGCTCCGCGGTTCCGTGGCGCTCACGTCCGAAGCGCTGTTCGATACTTCCAAGGCGAGCGCGGGCTACTTCCTGATTTTCGAAGCGCTTGGACTTCTGCTCCTTTCCGCGATGGCTACCGCGGTGGTGCTCGCAAAGAAGAAACTCGGTTCGCCTGAAAATTCTGACTCCGGGGAGGGGCGCTAATATGCAGGCTATCTACATTCAGATTCTCGCCCTGATTCTCCTCACGATCGGACTTGCGACAGCGCTTTCCCGCCGCAACATGTTCTTCGTGCTGATGGGCATCGAACTTTCGCTCAACGCCGTGAATCTGAGCCTCGTCGGCTTTGCGAAGACGCTTCCCGCCGCTGCGAGCATCGCGGGTCAGATCATTCCGCTTTTCACAATCGGTGTCGCTGCCGCCGAAGCCTGTGTGGGCCTCGCGGTCGTGATTCTGCTGTTCCGCAATCAGGAAACGGTAGATACCGATAACTATTCCAATATGAAGGGGTAACTCAATGATGATTCCTCTTTGGCTTATTCCGCTGTTTCCCCTCCTGGGCGTGCTTGTCCTTACGGCGATCGCGCTCACTTCCTCGCCCAATGAAAAAGGCGCGGACGAAGGTCTCGTCGGGTTCCTCGGCGTGCTTTTCCCGTCCCTCGCGTTCATTGCGACGGTGATGCTTTCCGTGAACATGCCCGTCGGCGGTTACCGCGAAACGATCGGCACCTGGTTCGACATTCAGGTGTTCCATGCCGATTTTGGTCTCCTCTTCGACGGACTTTCCCGCATCATGCTTCTGTTCGTGACAGGCATAGGCTCGCTCATCGTCCTCTACTCGATGGGCTATATGCACGGCGACCGCGGCTTCGCCCGGTTTTTCGCCTATATGAACCTGTTCCTGTTCAGCATGATCGTCCTCGTGCTTTCCGATAACCTTCCGCTCACGTTCCTCGGCTGGGAAGGCGTGGGGCTCTGCTCCTACCTCCTCATCGGTTTCTGGAATGCGGATACGAAAAATTGCAAGGCCGCGAACAAGGCGTTCCTCGTGAACAGGGTCGGCGATGTCGGTTTCCTTCTCGGAATGCTCGCGCTCGTCTCCGTCGGCGGTTCTTCGCTCCTCGCTTATCCGGAACTCGCCGCTTGGCTTGTGAATCCGGAAATGGGTGAACAGCTCCTCGCCGGAATGCCTCTCCTCACGCTCGCCGGGTTCCTGCTCTTCCTGGGCTGCACCGGTAAAAGCGCCCAGATTCCGCTCGTGACGTGGCTCCCGGATGCGATGGCCGGTCCTACTCCGGTTTCCGCGCTCATCCATGCTGCAACGATGGTGACCGCGGGCGTTTATCTCGTCGTGCGTCTCTCCCCGCTGTTCGCGATTCTCCCCGAAGTCCTGATGACCATTACGGTGATTGGACTCCTCACTGCTCTCTGGGCGGCGATCGCGGGACTTTTCCAGAACGACATCAAGAAGGTCCTTGCTTATTCGACGATTTCCCAGCTCGGCTATATGTTCATGGCCGCGGGCGTCGCCGCGTTCGACGCTTCCATTTTCCATGTCTTTACGCACGCGTTCTTCAAGGCCGCGCTCTTCCTCGGCGCAGGCGCCGTGATTCACTCGCTTGCGGGTGAACAGGATATGCGCAAGATGGGCGGTATGCTCCGCAAGACTCCGGTCACTGCGACGGTGATGGTTTTCGCGTTCCTCGCGATCATCGGTTTTCCGTTCTTCGCCGGTTTCTGGTCGAAGGATCTGATCCTTGAACATCTCTTTATGTTCAATCATTTCTGGGGCCCGGTGTTCTACACCATCGCGCTCCTCACCGCCGTGATCACCGCGGTGTATATGACGCGCCTGATGGTGCTCACGTTCTTCGGAAGCTACCGTGGCTCCGCGGAATCCGAAAAGCATATTCACGAAGCTCCGTTCTGCATGCTCTTCCCGATGATCGTGCTCACGCTCGGTTCCGTGTTCGCCGGATTCCTCTGGGCAGGCCTCATTCCCGGCGCGGACTTCTTCAAGAACTGGCTCGCTCCGGTCGTGGCCGTTCCGCAGATGACGGCGACTCAGTACATCGGCGTTCCTTCGGCTCACGTTTCGACCTGGATGTTCGCCGCTCTCGGCACTCTCGCCGCGATCCTCGGCATTCTCATCGGCTGGAAGGCGTTCTCCGGTCCTGTTCCGCAGGCGAAGGGCGACTGCGCTCCTACGGGCGGCAAGGCCGACTGGACGTTCGCCTTTGATAAACTTCATGCCTGGTGCGGCATTCTCCCTACGCGGTTCCTCGCCTGGGTGACTGACGTCATCGTGAACCGCCTTGTGATGTTCCTGCAATGGTTCGTCGGCGCCGTCGCTGTGATATTCAGTGACGGAGTCCGCTCGTTTCAGGTCCGCAAGGTCCGTATGCAGCTCGGGTTCAGCATCCTCGGAATGCTCGCCGTGCTTGTAATAGCCGCCATTTATGGAGGGTCTCTCTGATGCTTCTCCACGTTCTCGTTTTCGCTCCTTTCCTCGCGGCCCTTCTGATGGTCGCCGCTTCTCACCACGATTACCGTTCCGCTTCGCGCCTCGCCGTTCTTTTTGCGGCGGCTCTCACTGTCGGCAGCGTGATGCTCATCGCGGCGGGTTCCGTTTCGACGACTCCGCACGAATGGTTCTTCATTCCGGGCTGCAACGCGACCGTCTATTACGTGCTCGCGTCCCACGGCTTCGGAGCATGGCTCGTGTTCCTTTCGAGCATCGTCGGGCTTGCCGCCCTCATCGCGGCGCGTTCCGCCCTCGAAGCGCATTACCGGAACTTCGCTGTCGGCGTGTTCGCCCTGATGGGCGCCTTGAACGGTACCTTCCTCGCGGGCGACGCCGTGCTGTTCTTCTTCTTCTTCGAAGCGATGGTGGTGCCGGCTGCAGTGCTCATCGGCGCTTACGGCGGCACGGACCGCAAGTCCGCCGCGCTGAACTTCGCGATCTACACTCTCGCGGGTTCCGCCCCGATGGCGATCGCCCTGTGGTACATTCTCGCGAAGGCGGGTTCCTCGAATCCGTTCGCGATCATGCTCACCATTCAGATGCTTCCGGCTCACACGCAGAACATTCTCTTCTGGTGCTTCGCCCTCGCGTTCTGGGTCAAGACTCCGCTCTTCCCTTTTCACGGATGGCAGGCGCAGACTTACGCCGAAGCTCCCGCTCCCTTGTCCGCGATCCTTACGGGCGTGATGAGCAAGGCCGGCGTGTTCGGATTCCTCTACTGGGTCATTCCGCTCTTCCCGATGGACAACGTTGCGAATAAGATGATGTGGCTAGGCCTCCTCACCGCCGTTTATGGCTCGCTGATGGCGCTCCGCGCCACGGATGCGAAGAAGCTCCTCGCGTTCAGCTCCATGGGTCACCTTGGTCTCGCGGTCGCCGGGCTTTTCGCGCTTTCCGCTTCGACGCTCCCCGCGGTTCTCGTGCTTCTCGTGGGTCATGGACTTTCGGCTTCCGCGCAGTTCCTCCTTACGGGTGTCGCGGAACGCTTCGCGGGTTCCCGCAACCTTGCGGACATGGGCGGGCTCGCACGCCGCAATCCTGTGTTCGGCTTCTTCTTCGGCTTCTCCGGCATCGCCGCGATCGCCATTCCGGGAACCGTCGGATTTATCGGCGAATTCCTCGTCCTGCTCTCCCTCTGGAGCGTGGGCGGACTTCCCGCGATCGTCGCCGGTTTCTGCATCATCCTTTCCGCAGCCTATATGCTCCGCTTCATTCAGGCGGTGCTCTTCGGCAAGGCGAAGGGATCGCTTGCAAAGGCGCCTGCGCAGCGCTTCCTTATCGGTGACGGCCTAGCTGTCGTCCCGCTTCTCATTCTGCTCCTTGTTTTCGGCTTCCATCCCGCGCCGATCGCTAATTCCGTGAGCATGCCCACGGCGGAGGAAAACTCCACCGACGGCGGTTATGACGAATCCTGGGAAAATGCTTCGGATGTCGCCGGCGATTCCACTGCCGCTGATGCCGTACTTGAAGATTCTCTCGTGACGGGAACGGATTCCGTTTCCGCCGCGCAGGAGGTACCTGAAAATGCCCGCTAATTACGTGAACCTTTTGCCCATCATCTTCGTCGCCCTCGGTGCTTTATGCACGCTCGCGATGGAGCCGTTCCTCAAGGACGAAAACAAGCATAAGATCCTTCCGTGGGTCGCGACGCTGTTCCTCGCGCTCGCCGCGGGTTCATTCGCTTTTGCGGTTCCGGACACTCTGTACGGAATTCTCGCGATGGATCCGATGAGAAGGCTCCTCGGCTGGACCGTGATTTTCTGCACGTTCCTCGGCGTGGGCGGCGTTCAGACGACGCTCGGGCGTGAAAATTATGCCGGCGGCGAACCTTATCCGCTGCTTCTCCTTGCAAGCGTCGGCGCGCTTCTGATGACGCAGTCGATTGATTTCGTTTCGCTTTTCCTCGGCATGGAACTCGCCGCGTTCCCGGTGTACGGGCTCGTCGGTCTCCGCCGCAAGGATTACAACGCGAACGAAGCGACCTTTAAATATTTTGTAACAAACGCCGTGTTCAGCGTGGTGTTCCTCTA
>JBAYFD010000020.1:0-13813 GCA_041667365.1 Fibrobacteraceae bacterium
CGCCGGCATTCCAGGAACGGAAATCGGCTATGTGAACGGACATGGCACGGCGACCAAGGCGGGGGACCTCGCCGAAAGCTGGGCGACTTACAATGCGCTCGGTGCGTGCGGCTGCATTGAAGCATGGGCGTCCGTGCAGATGGCTAACCGGAAATGATTCGCGCCGACGCTCAACTTGAATATCCCGGATCCGGAATGCGCTCCGCTGGATTACATCCAGGGCGCGGGGCGTGATCTCGGCTGCGAATATTATATGTCGAACAACTTTGCGTTCGGCGGTATTAATACGTCGCTCGTGTTCCGTCGCGTATAAAAACGCACGGCCTTAATCGCCCGCGTTCCTGCAAAAAAGTCCGCAGCGGAAATCTCCGCGCGGGCTTTTTATTTCTTTCCTTAATTATTCCGCGGGAGTCGCCGTTGCCGTGTGCACGCGGTTCTTGCCTTCTGCTTCCGCGTCAAGCAGCGCCTGCCACGCTTGCTCGATGAGGTCGCGCCCGTTCTTCGCGTTCTGCGGAAGCATTGCGACGCCGAGGCTGAGTGTCGTTTCGAGGATGGCGTTCCCGTATGCTATCTGCAAGTTCTCGATCTCGTGACGGATTTTCTCTGCGCGTTCCCGGGTGATTTCAAAGTCCGCGCCGGGGAGGATTACGCACAAAGTGTCATTGTCGTAGCGGCAGGGAATGTCTTCGTAACGGATGTAGCGGGGAAGCCGCTGCGAAAGTTCCCAGAGCATCTGCTCCACGGCGTGCGGCCCGTGTGTGTCGCGCAGGTAGGGAAGGGAGTCTGCGTGGAGCATGATCATGCCGATGGGCGTCTGGTGACGGCTTGCCGCGGCGACTTCGCGCTGCAGGGATTCTTCCATATAGCGGCGGTTGAAAAGCCCGGTGAGCGTGTCGCGGATGCTGTGCGTCTGGAATTTGATCTGGAGGCTCTGATTTGCGACGAACAGGCCGAATGTCGCGGCGACGATGCTGAGCTTCGCCTTCCAGGAGTCCGTGGTCTCACCTGCGGGGAGTTTGTCCACCTGAAGCGTGAGAATGCCGAAATGTTCCTCGAGCCCTTCGATGGGGGCGCAGAACGAATATCCGATGGGGCGGTGGTGCAGGTGCGTGCAGCCGCCCGAGAGACTCGGGGAGGCATAGTCCGCGACGACTATTTCCGCGAGGTTGAAGCTCGCGCATTCGTTCGGGGAGATGGCCGGGTCGCCTACGGAATGTTCACCGAAGGCGAACACCTGGTGCAGTTCCGCCTGGTTGTCGCTGTACATATACAGGATGCCGGAGGATCCGCGGAAAAGTTCGGGGAGGCATTCGCTGAGTTTGATCACGATTTCGTGGAAGGGACGGTTCTTGAGAATGCCGCGGCAGAAGTCGTTCCAGGAATCCACGGGGAAAATCAATTTCGATGCTGCGTTCAGTGCGCCCGCGTCGGGAGTCTCCGGTTCGGATGTTTTCGGCGCCGGTGCCGGAGCGGCCTGCCCCGCAGCCCCCTGTTCCGTGGTCTTTGACTGGATTGCCTGTTCCAGCTCTTTCGTCGAAAGCCGGAATGCCGTCGGAGTGGGCTCCGCTTTCTGCTGGACGCCATTCACGACGGGGATCAGTTCTGTTTCCGGCCTTTTGCGGGTGATGGCTGCGTCGAAATCGCCCGCGTCGGCGCTTGGTTTCTTCGATGAACGCGATGCGATGTAGACGAGGATGAATCCGAGGATCGCGCCCCATGCGCCGAGGAGCGTGAACTGCAGGGAAAGGTTCATTGACTGCGGAATGAAATACAGACCGAGGACGCCACCGAGGAAGGGGGCGAGCCATGCGAAGTAGAGAGTCCAGTTCATAGTACCTTTAATCTAATAAATAAACGGCTTTTGCGACGGAAATCGGCGATTTTCCGGGGATGATGGATAGCGCAGTCCGGCTGCTTGCGCTTGATGACATTGTTGTTTATTGTTATGTTGTATTTACGATATTCAAATTTCACTATGATAATGGAGAAATAGATGGATATTAAAACCATATCGGTTCTTGTTGCGGCATCGGTGCTCGCTTTTGCGCTTGCATCCTGCGATTTTTCTCCAAATTCGGATTCCGGTGGCGCTGCGAGCAGTAGTTCTGCGGCTGTCGTAGGCGTTTCGTCTTCTTCTGTGGCACGGAGTTCTTCTGGATGCATCAAGGGCTCCTCCGCATCTGAAATTTCCAGCTCCGCCGTGGTGAAATCTTCGTCTAGCGCACAAAACGCTGTTGAGGAAAGATGCTTGCAGAAACTGCGGAGATGCTATGGCGGTTGTACGACAGCGGAGTGCCTAACAACTTGCTCGTCGAATTATAGTATTTGTGTCGAGAACCGTTCGTCCTCATCGGTGTTCAGTTCCTCAAGCATCACTTTTGTGAACTAGTTGAAAACCGATCTAGGCTTTGATTATGATTTCTCGGTAAGGTTATTTCAATAGTTCCGCCCCGCGCGGAACTTTTTGTGCGGGAAATGTCAGGTTCCGCGTCAAGCGCGGGATGATGTGAATTTGGCTTGCGGCTTTACGGGGGAGCGGAAAAGCGCCGGCGCGCCCGGCGACCGGAGGAAGCCGGTGATTGCCGATGAATGGATCGCTGCGCTGAACTGGCAATGACGGCGCGGCGGTCAGGCGCTTTGGAGCGAGGGGGCGCTGTGCGGAGAGCCGCCTTGCGGTGCGCCCCCGCCCAAAAAACGAATTTTACCCTGAATTTTTATTTTGTGTTTAAAATGAAAAAAGCACCCCCTAACGGCGCTCGTGGTCCTTTTGGACAAAGATAATAAAATCATAAAAAGCATCTTTCAATAGCCGGGGAATATTTCTAAAATTGGACCGATTTACCCAAACGGAAAAATATGCCAAAACGTGAAGACATTCGAAAAATCATGCTGATCGGCTCCGGGCCGATCGTGATAGGCCAGGCCTGCGAATTCGACTACTCCGGAGTCCAGGCCTGTAAATCCCTTAAAGCGGAAGGTTACGAGATCGTCCTCGTGAATTCCAATCCGGCGACGATCATGACGGATCCCGATTTCGCGGACCGCACTTACATCGAACCGCTCACCGCGCAGGCGCTCACGGAGATCATCCGCCGCGAACGCCCGGACGCGCTCCTCCCGACCCTCGGCGGCCAGACGGCGCTGAATCTCGCGATGAAGCTTGCGAAGAAAGGCGTGCTTTCCCGCTACAACGTGGAAATGATCGGCGCGCGCCCCGATGTGATCAACAAGGCGGAAGACCGCGAACTTTTCAAGGAAGCGATGATCCGTATAGGGCTCGATATGCCCCGCAGCGTTTCCGCGCACTCCATGGAAGAGGCCCGCGAAGCGCAGAAGAAGCTCGGCTGCTGGCCGGTGGTGATCCGTCCGGGCTTTACGCTCGGCGGCACGGGCGGCGGCATTGCGCACGATCCCGAAGAATTCGAGGCTATCTGCCAGCGCGGCCTTTACTACAGCCCCACGTCGGAAGTCCTCATCGAGGAATCCATCGAAGGCTGGAAAGAATTTGAACTCGAAGTGATGCGCGACCACAAGGACAACTGCGTGATCGTCTGCTCCATCGAGAACCTCGATCCGATGGGCGTCCATACGGGCGATTCCATCACGATCGCTCCGGCGCTTACGCTCACGGACCGCGAATACCAGGCGCTCCGCGACGCGGCGATCGCCGTGATGCGCGAAATCGGCGTGGACACCGGCGGATCGAACGTGCAGTTCGCCCTCAATCCGGACAACGGACGCATCGTGGTCATTGAAATGAACCCGCGCGTCTCCCGTTCCTCGGCGCTCGCGAGCAAGGCGACGGGCTTCCCGATCGCGAAGTTCGCGGCGAAGCTCGCCGTGGGTTACACCCTCGACGAAATCTGCAACGACATCACCCGCGTGACGCCGGCCTGCTTCGAACCTTCGATCGACTACGTGGTGACGAAGATCCCGCGCTTCGCTTTCGAAAAGTTCAACGGCGCGGATACGACCCTCGGCACTCAGATGAAGTCCGTGGGCGAGACGATGAGTATCGGCCGCACGTTCAAGCAGTCGTTCCAGAAAGCCCTCCGCTCCCTTGAGACGGGACGCTCCGGTTTCGGCGCGGACGGCAAGGACACCAAGTTCGAAGCGCTTTCCGATGCGGAACTCGAGAAGAACGTGAAGCGCCCGAGCGCGACCCGTATCTTCTACGTCCGCGCAGCGCTCCGCCGCGGCTGGTCCGTGGACCGCATCTTTGACATCTGCAAGATCGACCGCTGGTTCCTCCGCGAGCTTGCGGAAATCGCCGCGTTCGAAGATGAAATCCGTTCCGTGGGCTCCATTGAAAAACTGGAGAAGGATCATGCGCTGTTCTTCCAGGCGAAGGACATGGGCTTCTCCGACCGCCAGATCGCATGGATCCTGAAGGCGAAGGAAGCGGATGTCCGCGCTGCGCGCGAACGCATCGGACTCATCGCTGCCTACGCGCAGGTCGATACCTGCGCCGCGGAATTCCAGTCCTATACGCCGTACCTCTACTCTTACTATAAGAACCCGGATACCAGGCTCGCCGATCCGACCGCTTCCCAGCTCGCCGAAGGCACGGGACTGCGCCCGGGCGAGGCTCCGGCCAAAAAGAAGAAAATTATGATCCTCGGCGGCGGCCCGAACCGCATCGGCCAGGGCATCGAATTCGACTACTGCTGCGTGCACGCGAGCTTCGCGCTCCGCAAGGCCGGGTTCGAGACGGTGATGGTGAACTCCAACCCGGAGACAGTCTCCACCGACTATGATACTTCGGACAAACTTTATTTCGAACCGCTCACGCTCGAAGACGTCCTCCACGTCTACCGCCACGAAAAGTGCGACGGCGCGATCGTGCAGTTCGGCGGCCAGACCCCGCTGAACCTCGCCCGAGACCTTGAGGCGAACGGAGTGAACATCATCGGCACCAAGCCCGCGATGATCGACGCCGCGGAAGACCGCAAGCTCTTCGGCGACATTGTGAACAAACTTCACATTCTCCAGCCGGCGTCCGGTATGGCGAAAACCGCGGACGAAGCGGTCGAAGTCGCTCACCGCATCGGGTTCCCGGTGCTCGTGCGTCCGAGCTTCGTGCTCGGCGGCCGCGCGATGATGATCGTGCACGACGAAGCTTCCCTCCGCAAGTACATGGCGGAGACTACGGAAGTCTCCCCGGACCGCCCGATCCTCGTGGACAGCTTCCTCCAGCACGCGACGGAAGTCGACGTGGACTGCCTCTCCGACGGCGAGACGACGGAACTCTGCGGCATTATGGAACACATCGAACTCGCCGGCATTCATTCCGGCGACTCCGCTTGCACCATTCCGCCTCCGACGCTCACGAAGGAAATTCAGGACGGCCTCCGCAAACGCTCGATCGAACTCGCCCGTGAACTTCACGTGGTGGGCCTGATGAACGTCCAGTTCGCGGTCAAGGACAACGACATCTACGTGATCGAAGTGAACCCGCGCGCGAGCCGCACGGTTCCGTTCGTCTCCAAGGCGACGGGCATTCCGTTCGCGAAGATAGCGTCCCTCGTGATGGCGGGCAAGAAACTCAAGGACATCGGTTACACCAAGCTCTTCACGCCGCGCCATTTCGCGGTCAAGGAAGCTGTGTTCCCGTTCAACCGCTTCCCGGGCGTGGATGTCGTCCTCACTCCGGAAATGAAATCCACCGGCGAAGTGATGGGTATCGACTACCGTCACTCGATGGCTTATATCAAGAGCCAGGTCGGCGCGGGAAACTACATCCCGATGCAGGGCAATGTGTTCCTCTCCGTGCGCGACGAAGACCAGGAAGCCGTGGTGCCGTTCGCGAAGCGCCTCGTCAAGATGGGCTACGAAATCTATTCGACCCGCGGCACGAGCACGCTCCTCCGCAACAACGGGATTCACACTTACGCGGTGTTCCGCATTTCGGAAGGCCGCCCGAACGTGATCGACCTCATCGAGGAGAAAGACCTCGCGTGGATCATCAACACGCCTAGCGTGGGCGCCGCCGCCGCGGAAGACGAAGCGAAGATGCGCTCCACCTGCATTCTGCGTGGCATTCCCATCACCACGACCCTCGACGCTCTCGAAGCGACGATCGAAGGGCTCGAGGACATGAAGGGCGAATTCGGCAAGGGCGAATTCGGCGTGGAAGTGTGCAGCATTCAGGAATATCACCGTCACAGCCCCAAAGTCAACGTTTAAGAGGGTTAATACAAATGACGTTACAGGAAAAATGGAAACAACAGCGTGAGCGCAAGGCGTTCCTCGCTCTCGAAGACGGAAGCGTCTTTTATGGTTACTCGGTGGGCGCCGCCGTCGATACATTCGGCGAAGTGGTGTTCAACACGAGTATGATGGGCTACGAGGAAATTCTCTCCGACCCGTCCTACTGCGGTCAGTTCGTGACGCTCACGACGCCGGAAATCGGCAACGTGGGCATCAATGCGACCGATATGGAATCCGAGAAGTTTCAGGCGGCGGGCCTCATCGTCCATCAGCTGAACCAGGATTCCAACTGGCGCTCCGAAGAATCGCTCACCGCGGCTCTCGTGCGCTACGGGCTACCTGCGCTTTCGGGCATTGACACCCGCTCCCTCACGCTCCTCCTCCGCGAAAAGGGGACGCTCAAGGGATTCATCTGCGCTTCCGGCAAGGTGAGCGCGGAAGACGGAGTCAAGAAGGCGAAGGCGTGGCAAGGGCTCGATGGCATTGACACCGTGCAGAACGTGACTTGCAAAAAGGCTTATGAATTCGACGACGCGCTTCTCCAGGGCTATGGAATGCCGGAAAAGTTCCCGGGCAAGGATCTGCACATCGTTGCTTATGACTTCGGCCTTAAACGCAACATTCTGCGCCAGCTCCGCATCGAAGGCTTCCGCGTCACGGTCGTCCCGGCGAAGACTCCGGCGAAGGACGTGCTCGCGATGAATCCGGACGGGGTGTTCCTTTCGAACGGCCCCGGCGACCCCGCGGGTGTGAGCTATGCGATCGAAAACGCGAAGGCGCTGATGGGCAAAGTTCCTCTGATGGGCATCTGCCTCGGACATCAGATTCTTGGCCTTGCGAGTGGCGCTAAAACCGGACGCCTCAAGTTCGGTCATCACGGCGGAAACCATCCGGTCAAGTTCCTCGGCACGGACCGCGTAATGGTCACGTCGCAGAATCACAACTTCGCTGTTCTCGAAGATTCCATTGACAAGAGCAAAATCGAAGTCACGCACATCAATCTGAACGATCAGTCCATCGAAGGCTTCCGTTCCAAAGTCATCCCGATGATTTCCGTGCAGTTCCATCCTGAAGCGGCTCCGGGTCCGCACGATAGCGCGCCCTTCTTCGCAGATTGCCGCAAACTCATGGAAAGCGCGAAAAAGTAATCGCTACTTTGTGTGAAACGCATTGAAAGATCCCCGGCGGAATGCCGGGGATCTTTGCATGGTATTCGGAGAGCGGATTGTCGAATCGATTGTACGGCAGGGTGTGACCCTGAAGCAATCCATTTTTCACAAATGCGAGGATTGTCATGTGTCACGCTTCGCGATGACGGCAGAAAAACCTAGAATCCGAGAGCAAAATTCACGCCGGCTCGCCTGTGCATACGGTCGATCGTGGGGGATAATCGCAAAGTGATCGGATTTTTTTGGACTTGTCGCAGTTTGTAGGCGTTATTTTTCTGCTTGAAGATTTCGGCTTTATTTTGGTCGACCGTTCCGGATGCCCTAAGCAAATGACCTCCGTAACTGATGCCGATGCCCCCTACTGTTATCGCGCTGAAAGCGAGAATGCTATGATTCAATGCATCGGTATCGGTAGCCAGAGGTGAAAGCATAAGGGATATGAGTACGGCGTCGAATCCTATGACTGCCGTGACGATTCCCCCGGCGAATAAAAAAGTTCCGCCGGCGCTTTTGCTGGTTTTGCTTCGCAAATAAGCGTTCATACTGTCTTTGTAAATCCGCGTACTGTCGTCGTCTTTAAATGCGGCTATTTCTGTTTGAAATTCTTTTTGTATTTGAATGGCACTGTCGCGCTTTGCGATGGCGGGCTCCCTGCCTTCGAAGGAATAATGGCGAGCCTGAGTCACGTAATTACCTTGAGGGTCAACGTAACGTATCGAGCTTCTTGCACTAGGATACTTTTTCTCCGGTGAAATCCTGTTTGTCGAATCCCTCTGGACAGTGGTGATGACGATGTACTGCCCCCCTTGTTCGCCCTTGTAGAACGCAGTGTCCTTGGACGAGCTGATATGCGGTGTCGGATTTGCAAAAGCACCAGTGATGTAAAAAAGAAGAAATGAAAAATATGGGATGTAAAGATACTGCCTCATACTGGGACTTAATATATCTAAAAAATCATTGTGAAAATGAGGATTTACAAATCTATTTGAAAATCAGATTGTTGACCGTGAGGCCGACGAAGAACACGAGCAGGTAGCCGTACCAGAGGCAGGTGAGCGGGTAGTTGAGCACCCGCTTGTACGTTTTGGGCTCGCTCTCGTTCTTTTTGCGGATGCGGAGCAGGTTCTTGCGGAAATAGAAAAGCGATCCGACGGTACCCGCGATGCTTACGAGGATAAGGATGATAATTGGCAACATACGGAATAAAATAGCTAATTTCCGGAGCATGGGAGAACAACAATCCGCATGCCGTGCGCCTTTCGAGGAATGCCGCCGCCTCGCCGCCGCCTTTTCCGCGTTCTGGGTGTCGCATGCCGTTCTCCGCGTGCTTCTGTTGTTCCGGCCCGATCCTTACGGGGCGCCGTTTATAAACAGACCCGTCGGAAGTTTTTTTTACGCGGCGGGCGTCGATTTCTCGTGGATGTTCCTTGCGACGGTTCCGTTCTTCGTTCTTGCATGGCTGCTTTCCCGGCATTTTAAAATTCGCCGGTGGATTTCTTCATTCTATTTCGCGGTGCAGGGCCTGCTTCTGCTTGTGACATTCTTCGATCAGGAGACGCTGCGCTTTCTGGGGTGTCACCTGTCGTTCCTTTTGCTTGATTCTTGTGGGAAAACGCTTTCATTTGTAAAAATTTTGATTTCCGCGGAACTGGACGGATCCGTCCCGTATCTGCAACTTTTTGCGGCGCCGCTTCTGATTTCCGTGACGTATGGTGTTTACAGACTTTTGCTACAGCTGCTTTCAAGGCTTACGCTCCCGTGCTTCCGTGCCGCTGCCGTCTGTTGCGCCATTTGCTTCCTTTGTACGCAATTCGCGCTCAGCATGATGCGCATCGGGGTGAATGAGGATAGGAAACTCGCCCCCGTGGTGAAAGTACTTTATGCGGAATGGAAACTTTACCGTGAGGGCGATGCGGTCACGCCCGGGCTTGTGCGCGCGGCGTCCGTTTCTGCGCGGCGCTTCTGGGCCGTGGTCGAGGACGCGGACTCTTCTGAATGGACGTACCCGGGTTACGATTACCCGATGTACCGCGTCCCTAAAGCGGGGCTTGCCCCGGATCCTTTGCTCATCAGGGCGCGCGCCCGGCATGCGGACTTCATCATCATTTATATGGAATCCTACCGCGGGCTTGACGCGGGCTATCTGAATCCGGACGCCCCTTGGGAAAGCGCGACTCCGGTGCTTGATTCCCTCGCGGGCGCGGGGGCCTCCTGGACGCGGATGTACGCTTCCGGGTCCCCGGTCGCGGGAAGCGTGCTTTCGTCCCACCTCGGCTTTCCGCCGCACCGCACGCGCGATCTCGCGGCGGAACTTGCCGCGGTAAACGCTCCGGGTTACGCATCCGTTCTCCGTGATTCGGGTTATGCCTCGGAGTTCTTTTCCGCGTCGGACCCCGCGGAGGATAATCTTTCCGCATGGTACCGCAAGTGGTATTCCCGCGTGCATTTCGATCGCGCCCTCGAGGATGATTCCTCATTCTTCAGTGCGTCCGCGGAGTATATCCGCGATAGCCTCGCCTGTAGGGGAAGGCCTTTCGTCGCGGGGCTCCTGACGCATGCCGTCCGTTCTCCGTCCGGCGTCGTTCCCGGAATGCCGGATTCGGTCCGCGCATTTCCGCTGCGGTACCGTATGCGCTGGAATATGCGCCGTGCGGATAGGCTGCTCGGCGCATTCCTGGATTCCATAAAGAAGGAGCCGTGGTCCGCGGACACCTACATCATCGTCCTCGGGGATTACGGATTTCCGCCGGACGGGCATGGCGCTTCGGCGTCCGGCGCTGCAGGTTATCCGAATTCCACCTGGATTCCTTTTGTAATCTGCGGCCCGGGTCTGGGCGCCCCCGCGCAACATTCCGAAGTCTCCTCCCAGATAGACATCGCGCCCACGGTCCTCGCCCTTGCGGGGCTGCGCGTCGCGAATGCTTTCGCCGGCCATGATATGCTCCGCCCGCATCCGCGGTCCTTCGCGCTCGGGGTGCATGCGGGGGTCGAGGCGATTTCCTTCGGCGGGTTCCGGTTGCTTACAGGGCTTCCCCGGTCTCCGCGGGAGGGCGGCGACGCGATCTTCGCCGAGGAGGACGTGTATGAATCGCAGTCGCTCCTAGGCGTCGTCCCGGATCTTGTGAACGATTACCATGCCCTCGCGGACACGCTTTTGTTCGTGAACGACTACGCGCTTTCGCGCAATCATGTCGTTAAAGCTCCCTGATTCCGGTGGCGAGGTTGCCCGTTCCGCGCTATTTTTCTCTATTTGCTGCCGCGATAGGCCGTTTACGTTAAACGACCATAATTTTTATGAGGTGCCTTTGGACATTCAGGATAAGCTGAATTCCCTGATTACGCAGGCTTGCGCCGCGGGCGGAGTCGAACTCGTGGAGCTCGACCGGTTTCAGGCGGGAAAGCGCAAAGTGCTGCGCCTCTATATTGACAAGCCCGAAGGCGTCACCGTGGAAGATTGTGAAAAGGTGAGCCGCGCTCTTTCCGCGGCGCTGGATCTTGACGAAGATCTGATTCCCGGCGCATACACCCTCGAGGTCTCTTCTCCGGGTCTGGACCGCCCCCTCAAGTCCAACCGGGATTTCGAACGCAATTTGAACCGCAACCTCCGCGTGACGCGAAGCTCCGGAAAACCTGTATCGGGCGTACTGAAGGCGGTGGATGACGATTGTTTAACCTTGACCCTCAAGGGGAATGCGGGCGACGTCCGCGTCCTCCGGTCCGAGATTCTTTGGGCGAAGGTCGATATTCAATTCTGAAACAAGGGCTCTTATGAAGAACGAACCGAAAATCAATTTGCTTGACGCGCTCAAAAAAGTAGTCGAAGACAAACACATCGACGACCAGGTGGTCATGGATTCCCTCAAGGATGCCTTGATCTCCGCGGCGCGCAAGTATCTGCAGAGCACCAAGCACATCGATGTCGAAGTCGATACCGAGACGAACGACGTCCGCGTGTTCCTCCGGGTCGAAGTCGTCGATGACTTCCCGGACTACGATCCGAACCTCACCGCCGAACAGGTCGAGGAACTTGACGAACATTATATGCTCGTCGACGAAGCGAAGGGCTTCAACGAAGACGCCCAGGCGGGCGATATGCTGGAAATGGAAGTCCCGGTCGCCGCGTTCGGCCGTCAGGCGATCCAGACCGCGAAGCAGTTCCTCACGCAGCGCATCCGCGACGCGGAACGCAACAAGATCGTCGAAATGTACAAGAGCCGCATCGGCGCGATGATCAGCGGCGAAGTGCTCCGCATCGAAGGGCGCAACATCATCGTTTCCATCGGGCGCCAGACGGAAGCCGTGCTTCCCGCGAAGGAACAGATCGGCAAGGAACGCCTCGCCCAGGGCAGTTCCGTGAAGGCCGTCATCGCGGATGTCGTCGACTCCACGAAGAATGGCGCACAAGTTATTCTTTCCCGCGCGAACGGGATGTTCCTCGCGGAACTTTTCCGCCAGGAAGTCCCTGAAATTTATGACGGCACGGTCGAAGTCAAGGGCATTTCCCGCGACCCCGGTTTCCGTGCCAAGATCGCCGTGTATTCCCGCGACGAACGTGTGGATCCGGTCGGTGCCTGCGTCGGCATGAAGGGTTCCCGCGTCCAGGCGATCGTCCGCGAACTTGCGAACGAACGCATCGATATCGTCCACTGGGATCCGGATATGATCACGTTCATCCGCCGTTCCCTCTCCCCGGCGAACATCGTCAAGTATTTTGAAATTTCCGGCACGCGCCGCACCGTGATCATCGTCGCGGACGCCGACCTCGCGCAGGCAATCGGCCGCAATGGCCAGAACGTACGCCTCGCTTCGCAGCTCGTGGGCCGCGAACTTGATGTGTTCGGCGAGCAGGAATGGTCTCAGAAGAGTGATGAAGACAAGCAGAAGGTTCTTACGCCGCGTCCGAACGAAATGGTCCGTGCCGCGAACGGAATGGAAGATCCTTTCAAGAAGGATGATTCCGCAGAAACGTCTGCAGATGGCGAACAGTCCGCGGCCGCGGACGAATCCGCTACGGATGCCGAGCCTCAGGCAGCGAACGAAGAACCGAAGGCAGAAGGCGCGGCAGAATAATCTCCGCGGCTATTTGGAGCTGAATCGTAGATGAGTAATGAAGAACAGATCAGACCGGACGTTTGGGCCAAGAACAATCGCGTTGACATTGGCCTCGTGATGAAGCTTTTGCGCGACAGCGGTGCGGACCCCCGCACGCAGATCAGCAAGCTGCCTGCTTCGGCTTTTGCGAAAATTGAAGCGAAAGCGAAAGAAGAACAGGCGAAAATCGATTCCCACCGTCCTAAGAAAGCGATGCCTTCTTCGACTGCTCACGGAAGTAATTCTGCTCCGGCGGCGACATTGAAGAACGCAGGTTCCGCCACGGTCCACCGTGCGAATGTCATCAAGGGCACTGTTTCCCTGACGCATCGTTCCGTAAAGACCGGAACGGCGAGACCTGCCGCGGCGGCGATTAAGCCTGCACGGCCCGCCGTCATCGCTCCCGCCGTTAAACCCGCCGAGGCGCCGAAGCCTGCGGTGGAGAAGCTGGTGGAAGCGAAGCCCGTCGCTATGGACGTGAAACCGGCTGCGAAGCCCGCCGTTCCTGTTTCTGCGCAGCCCGCTGCGCAAGCGCAGCAGGCGGTTTCCGCCGTGAAGGCCGAACCTGCCCCCGCCGCGAAGCCTGCTCCGGCTGCAAAGCCTGTGGAAGAAAAGTATGTGGCTCCCGCTCCGAAGCCGGCTGTGAAGCCTGCTCCGGCAAAGCCTCAGATGCCTGTGCGGCAGGCGCAGCCCGCTGCTCCCGCGGAATCGGCCCTAGCCGGCAATGCGAACCGCCCGGTGATGGTTTCTTCGCTCAAGCACGAGGACCTCAAGCAGGCGGAACTCAAGGCGAAAATTTTCAAACCGGATGCGGCGATTCTCGCGCGCATTCAGAAGTCCAGGCAGCAGGCTGCTCAGAACCGCTACGGAAACCGCGGCGGCAATCAGCAGGGCTATACCGGCAGTTTCGGACGCCCGGCACCCGTCGGCGGCTCTCGTCCCCCTTATCATGGAACCGGTTCTTCGACCTACCATACCGGCAGCGGTTCGGGTCGCATCGGCGACCATACGCACAGCGGTTTCGCTAGCCATTCGATGCAGGACGCCTTCGGCGTTGCACGCGGCGGCGCTCCGGCGCAGCATGGCGGCTGGAATGGCGGCGCTCCGGCGCAGCATGGCGGCGGCGGCTTCGGCGGCGGTCCGAACCGTAGCAGCAATAACCAGCACCGTTCCGGCAGTAACAAAAATAAGCGCGGGAGCAAGGAAAACAAGATCGAGCGTCAGAAGGAACAGCAGGAGGCGGTCCGCCAGAACGTCTCCCGTGTTATGGCGTCCCTTTCCAAACACCCGGTTAAGAAAGTTTATCACAAAGATAACGAAGGCGAAGAGGGCGGCGGCGAACG
>JBAYFD010000021.1:0-13665 GCA_041667365.1 Fibrobacteraceae bacterium
GATACCGCCGCTGTCGATACCGCCGCGATAGACTCCGCCTTGATTGATACCGCCGTGGTCGATACTGCTGTCGCGGATTCTGCTATGGACGGATCCATCACGCTTAAGGGTTCCGCATGTGCGGATGCACAGATTAATTTCGCGCTTTCGGACAGCGGCTTCGTCGCGAGCGCACAGAGTGATTATAATATGGGAGGTTTGATTTGCACAGCCTCCGCCACTTATGATCAGAACACGGTGATGCGTTCTCTGTTTCGCTTCACTCTGCCCGATTCCATGGATTCCAGAAAACTTGAGCATGCTTATTTCAGACTGCATGTCAGTCAGTGGTATCCGAAATGGGAATCCGCCGCACTGACTTTTGATATTCATAAGGTTCTCCGTCCGTGGAATGAAGGCAAGGGAACGTCGGCTTCCTGCTCGGATCTCGGCACAACGGTGAATTCTTCCGAAGTGAACGGAGTCACTGCGAAAGAGCGCTCTTTCGGCGAAGCCTGGAATCAGGTCGGCGTCGGCTTTGATAACGTAGACGCTGATTCTGCGGCAAGTGTCGTTAAAGTGATGGCGTACGGAGATTCTTCCATCACGTTTGATATCACGGAGCTTGTTCGTGGCTGGCTTGCTTCTCCGTCTTCCAATTACGGAATGATTCTCCGCAATCTGTCGGAAGCGAGCGGCTCGTATTATGACATTCCGCTGTTCGTCACCAGCAATGATTCTCTCGCGGCTACCAAGGGTCCGAGTCTGAAGTTGACATTCAGCAAATAAGTGAATTTCAAAAAGAATCCCTGTGCAAACCTTTTGCGACAGGGATTTTTTGTTATGTGATCTTAATCGCAGCATCTGTTTTATTACTTTTCCTTTTGTATTAGAAATTTTTAGGAGATGAATGAAATGAATTCCTGGAAACTTGCAGTGGTGTCGGCTATGTTTGTCTTGTATGGCTGTAACGATTCTTCTTCTGGAAGTGAAACGCTTTGTGATAAATGCGGCATTTCCGGCGATGCCTTCACATCGTCTTTTGAAGAGTTTTAGGCTATGGATACATCGTTTGACGCTGTCACTGGTATCTGCGGAAAGGCGCTTTCTGTAACTCCAGGCTCCGGGGAATTCGATTTAAAAGACACGCTGAAGAACAGCATTCCTACAGGAACTATTGAATTCTGGTTCCGTCCCGGCGCTGATTTTTATGAAACGTCGCGGATGCTCCTTGGCACGGAGGAGGCTCGCTTGCTGTTTGTGTATGATGCCTGGGATAGCGTCCTGTACTTCTTAAAAAATCATGCGAACCTTCCAATTAACATTTCAGCGGCGGTGACCCTCGATACATCCTGGAATCATATTGCCGGAGAGTGGGGTCATGGAAAAATGAGCCTGTGGCTCAACGGCATTCTTGTCGCGGATACTGTTTTTGCCGATAGCGATTATTCCGGCTATCAATCCTCTTCAACGATCACCAGTGTGCTGAAGATAGGGACGAAGTCGGATTGCTGCATGGAGGCGATAGACATGCGATCGGAGTTATATTCTTCCGGCGATTATGACCAAGTCCGTGTTTCCACTATCATGCGCTATTAAGCCAGAGGAATGATTTGATGCATTGCTCGCCATTGATCGCCGGAGTCCTGAGCGCTCCGGTGCTGGAATCCGCGGAAGCTGCGCCTGACGGCGAAGTCGCGGGGAACGTCCGCCTGTGCGATGTCCTTGAAATCCGGTATGACCTTTTCCCGGACAGGAAAGCCTGGGCGGATATAGCGCGGCGCGCGAAGTGCCTGCATCCTTCTGCCATTCTGCTCGGAACGATCCGCCTTGAACGGGATGGCGGCGCTCTTCCGGATTCCTTCGGCGGCAGGCGGATGCCGTTCTGGGAAAAAATCATAGACGCGGACGAGCGCCCGGACTGGCTCGATTTGGAACGCTTCGCCCTCGCTGATTATGCATCTTTGCGTCCGCGGTGCGCCTGCGCCGGCATGAAGATCATTGTTTCTGAACATGACTTCAAGGGCATTCCCGGTATTGAAGAACTTTCCGCTTCCGCGGACGAATGCGCCCGGTTGAAGGCCGATGGATTTAAAATCGCGGCGATGAGTTCCTCCGCCGGGGATTGCGCCGGTCTCTATGCGTTTATTGAACGTCGGATTAAAGACTTCGAGTGGCTGTCCGTGTTTGCGATGGGGGATACCGGCAGGGCGAGTCGGCTGTGGTCCCTGGCCTGCGGAGCGAATCTGACTTATGCGTCGATAATGGAAGCTGCGGCACCCGGGCAGATCCCCGTGGCGCGGATGAAATCGCTGCTGAAAAATTTGCCGGACTTTCACAGCGAGGCTGATTTTAGGGCTGTATTAAATAAAAATGCGTAAAATCGTTAAAAAAGGCACATACTTCTGGTCGCGTTTTGGCTTTTTCGCTTGCAATGACACACGGATTGCTTTTTTTTACTAAATATATTGCGGAATCAAAAAAAATCAAGGAAATCAGTTATGCGTCTTTCCGAAAGGTTTGTCGATAATTGCGTCATTATCAATTCTCAGAGCACGACTAAAGAGCAGCTCCTCCATGAACTGGTGGATACTCTCTGCAAGGCGTACCAGTTGGAACACAGGGACGAAATTTTTGACGCTGTATGGAAGCGCGAACAGACCCGCTCCACGGGTATCGGCTGCGGCCTCGCCGTTCCCCATGCGAAGAGCGATTTCGTCGACCGTATGTGTATGGTCGCGGCGACGATTGAAAAAGGCATTGACTTCGCCTCCATGGACGGCGAACCGGTGCGTCTGCTCATCCTGATCGTGAGTCCGGGAAATACGGTCGGACCCCACCTCAAGGCGCTTTCGTCCGTGAGCCGTATCCTCGCCGACGGCATTGTCCGCAAGGATCTCATTGAATCCAAGACGCAGGCGGATTTCCTGAGCATTCTCCGCAAGGCCGAGGACAAATACCTTTAATTCCACTTCGGGTCTTGACGCGGCAAAGACGCTTTTATATCTTTGCGCAGTCTTATGGACAATTAGCTCAGTTGGTTTAGAGCGTTGCTTTCACACGGCAGAGGTCACTGGTTCAAATCCAGTATTGTCCACGAACAGGCTCCGGTTTACGCCGGAGTTTTTTTATGCCTGGATGGGAGATTTGTATATTTAATTTATGATGAGAATCGATGAATCCAAACTTCCCGAGCCGCCTGTAGGCGCGCATCTGGTTTCTCCCCGGACGGGTTTCAGTCACCATGGTCTTTACATCGGTGGAGGAAAGGTGATTCATTATTCCGGAATGGCTAAAACGCTCCGGCTGAGGGACATCCCCGAGCTTCCGAACCTCATTCGCTACGGCTGCATCGTCAAGACTTCACTCCGGATGTTCTGCGACGGGCACGGCTTCAGGGTTCGGGAACATCCCCGTGCAAAGTTTAGCGGGGACGCCGCAGTCGCGCGGGCGAAAACGCGCCTTTACGAGCGCTCCTATTACCTTTACAGCAATAACTGCGAGCATTTTGTGAATTGGTGCATTGACGATTCCTTCCGGAGCCCGGTGATCCTCCGTCTGCTCCTCGTCTATGCGATCATCGGTTTCGTGATGCACAGGCTCCTTCTCTCCCGCCATGTGTCGTTCGGACTCTCCGGTAAGGGCCGTCTTGCCCTCGGAGGATTCTTCGCCGTCATAGGCGCGGTCGCCATCGGACATTTCGTTGACGATTCCCTGCAGCCGTCCCAGGGCCTTTCGGGGCTGGAGCGCAAAAACCGGCGTTACGGCCGGATAGGCGTCCGTGTCGGCATCGTGCTCGCGATACTGTTTTCACTTTTCGGAATCAGGCGCGGCTGGAAAAAATTTGCAAGTTTCACGCCGTATTTTCTCCCGCTCTGGGGCGGTCTCGGCACGTATTTCGTCTGTCAGGCGCTTGACCGCGGGAAAAAGAAGAAAAATCCGGTCCAATGCGTAAAATCCACCAGCGCTCAGGCGCTGGGTTCCGCTTCGCAAGTTTAAAAAACGGAATAAATCATACCGGTGGTGCAACGCGAGGGGCGCGCCGGGCATCCAATCGCTGTAATGCAAAAGAATATATCCATACTGCTTTTATGCACCGTCGCTTCGGCTTTCGCGGCAGATTCCGGTAGCCTCACGCTTTCGGACTGCATTTCGCGGGCTAGGGCGACGAGCCTCAAAATGACTACGGCGAAACTTTCCGAACGTTCCGCCGTAGTCGAACTCGACGCTGCGCGGAGCGATCGTTATCCGACTCTTTCTGCGAAACTGAACCAGACTTTGTACGATAGTCCGTTCAACGATGCCGCTCAGGATCATTACCGTTTGAGTGCCGGCCTTTCCGGCTCGATGACGCTCTGGGACGGAGGCGCGACGGGACTCACGATCGAGAGTCGCCAGCTGGATCTGCAGACGTCTAAGTATAATACGGACATGGCCGCGCTTTCGCTCACGGAATCCGTGATGAACGCTTATGTGACGCTTCTCGCATCGATGGAAAAACGCACGCAGGCGACGGATGCTCTCGCTCTTTCGGATTCCGTTTTGCAGTACAATGTCAAATTACTGGCGGCGGGTTCCGCGATGCGCAAGGACTCCATCCTTGCCGCTTCCGATGTCGCGACGAACCGGGTGGATTCGATTTCCGCGGCGCAGACGGAAACAAGTTCGCGCACTACGCTCCGCCAGCTTCTGGAATTTCCGCGCGGAGATTCTCTGAAAGTGGATTCCTCCGAAATGAAGTATGACTCTCCGGCGGCGATGGGGGAACTTCCTGATTTTGAAACTATAATGAAAGACGCGCGTGCAAGTTATCCTGGCCTTCTCGCCGATAGCGTCGCTCTCCTTGCCGCGCATAAGGAAGAGACGCTTGCGCACAGGAATAATTCCGTGACGGTGACTCTCGGCGCGGATGCGACGACGGGCTTTCAGGCCTGGGAATCCGATAGGTATGCGAATCAGATGAAGGTCGGTTATACGCACAGTGTGACGCTCGGTATCACCGTGCCTATCATTGATAAGGGTCAGACGACGGCGAAGGTGCTCAATGCGCAGGTCGCTTCGGAGAAGGCAGAAGTCACGCGGCAGGAGACGGATAAAACCCTTGAGAACGAGATGGAGCAGCTTTATCTGCAGGCTGTTTCCGCGGATGCGTCCTGGAATGCAGCTATCATTCAGCGGGATGCCCGCGAAGAAGCGTTCCGCGTCGCGGATGAGCAGTACCGCGCGGGGTCTCTCGGTTATACGGATTATCTGGAACGGAAGAATGAATTGGAGAGCGCACGCCGCACGCTCACGCAGGTGAAGTATTCGAGTATCCTTGCGCGCGATCTCTTGGATTTATACAGAGGAAAGTACAAATGAAAAGAATTTTAAAACGGATCGCTTTCCTTGTCATCATTGCGGTTATCGCATTGGTTGCCTGGCATTTCTTTGCCGGTCGCAAGTCTTCGGAAGCCGGGGCGCTGATCAGCGAAAAAGTGACGCAGATGACGATCGCCACGACTATTTCCGCAACGGGTACGGTGAACCCGGCGGATTCCGTCGAAGTCGGCACTCAGGTGTCCGGCGAGATCAGCAAAATTTTTGTGGATTACAATGACAAGGTGAAAATGGGTCAGGTCATTGCGGAATTAGATAAGTCTAAGTTGCAGGCGACGCTTTACCAGGCGCAGGTGGCTTATGAATCCGCGAAGACGGATTACCAGTATAAGAAATCCGTTTATGGACGTACTAAGAAACTTTCCGAAACGAACAGTGCGAGCACCGCGGATCTGGAATCGGATGAATATGCAATGAACTCCGCGAAATGGGCGGTGGACAAGAGCAAGAGCGAAGTGGATCAGGCGAAGATCAATCTCGGCTATGCGGTGATCCGGAGCCCGATAAACGGAGTTGTCCTTGTGCGTTCCGTGGATGTAGGGCAGACCGTGGCTGCTTCGATGAGCACGCCGACTTTGTTTGTGCTCGCGAAAGACCTTTCCAAGATGAAAGTGCTCGCGGATGTCGATGAAGCGGATATCGGCGCCGTGAAAAAGGGACAGCGCGTTGAATTTACCGTGGATGCGTATCCCGACGATGAATTTAAAGGAAGCGTGCTCGAAGTGCGCCTGAATCCGAAGACGACATCTAACGTTGTAACATATACCGTTGTGATAGAAGCTGATAATTCAGGGTTAAAGCTCCTCCCGGGTATGACTGCGACCTGCACCATCGTGACGCAGGAAGTGGAAAACGCCTTGTGCGTCCCGGCGAAGGCGCTTAAGTTCACTCCTGCCGACGGAACGCCGATGGTGGATATGCGCGATATGCCGCGTCGCTCGAAACATAAGGATTCCACGTCCAAGGACCGTGACGATATGGGCCCCCCGGACATGGGTGGCAGCGGCTTTGGCGGAGGCCCAGGCGGAAGCAAAAAGAAGAGCTCGTCTTCTTCTCCGAGGATTTCCGGGAATCTCGTGTGGATGGACCTGAACGGGAAGGCGGCTCCTCACCCCGTGAAAATCGGCATTAGCGATGGCGTGAACGTGCAGATTCTTAAAGGCCTCTCGCTCGGCGATTCGGTGGTTGTGAGTCAGGAGGATTTAACATCCGCAGTGACGGCGACGTCCGAAGCGACTAGTCCGTTTATGCCCGGTCCGCGCAAGAAAAGCACCGCCAAGAAGTGATTATGGCAGATGTATCTCCGATACTTTCCATCCGTCATCTCCGCCGGGATTTCCCGATGGGCGACGAGATTGTCCACGCGCTCCGCGGCGTGAGCTTCGATGTGCATCAGGGAGAGTTCGTTACCATCATGGGCATGAGCGGCTCCGGAAAAAGCACGATGCTCAACATCCTCGGCTGCATGGACAAGCCCTCTGGCGGAGAGTATGTTCTCGATGGAGAGCATATCGAAAAGCTGAAGAGCGATAAACTCGCCTACATCCGCAGCCATAAAATCGGATTTGTCTTTCAGAGCTACAATCTGCTTTCCCGAACTACGGCGATCGAGAACGTGGAACTTCCGCTTCTCTATAATCCGGCGGTGAGTTCCGGGGAGCGCCATGAGCGCGCGGTCAAGGCTCTTGAACGTGTCGGTCTTGCGGATCGTATGGAGCATTTGCCGAATCAGCTTTCCGGCGGTCAGCAGCAGCGTGTCGCGATCGCGCGGGCGCTCGTGAACGATCCCGTGATCATCCTCGCGGACGAAGCGACCGGAAACCTGGATACGCGTACAAGTTATGAAATCATGATGATATTCCAGGAGCTCCATGCGAAGGGAAAGACAATTGTCTTCGTTACACATGAACCGGACATCGCTGTGTTTTCCGACCGCACCATTCTTCTGCGCGATGGTCAAATTCGACGCGATACCCGGAATGAAAATGTGAAAAGCGCGAAGGAAGCGCTCGAGGCGTTGCCTCCTCCTGAAACTTTTGCGGAAGATGAACCTATAGCAGGGAGCGCACAATGAGTTCGCTTACCCTTATCCGCATTGCGCTTCGCGCGCTTTTCCGGAACAGGATGCGCACGTTCCTTTCCGTGCTGGGTATAGTCATCGGCGTCGCCGCGGTGATTACGATGGTCGCGATGGGTGAAGGTTCTAAGCAATCCATCAAGGCGAAGATGACCGCGATGGGTACGAACGCCATTACCATTATGCCGAATACGACGCGCATCGGCGGCGTCCAGGTGGCGTCGGACGATGCAACCGAAACGCTTGAGGAAGCCGACATTGCGGCGCTCCGCGAAAATGCGCATTACATTGACGCTGTTTCTCCTCTGGTGACGGCGAGCGGACAGGCTGTCGTCGGTAATAACAACGAATCTATTTCCCTCATGGGGATCAGTTCCGATTACCTCAAGATCCGCAATTATTCCATCGATGAAGGCGTCATGTTCGATGATAAGGCGGACCGTATGGCGAAAGTCTGCGTCATCGGGCAGACCGTCGTGAAAACGCTTTTCCCGGATACGGACCCCATCGGTAAGACGATCCGCTATAAGAACATTCCGCTCAAAGTCATCGGCACCTTGAAACTCAAGGGATCTAGCGATTTTGGTCAGGATCAGGACGAAGTGATTTTCACTCCTTACCAGACGGTGATGAAACGGTTCAATGCGACGACGGAAATCCGCACCATTTACGCGAACTCCATCGGCGAAGGTTATGCCGCGAAGGCTTCGGACGAAATTCTCCAGATCCTCAAGGACCGCCGGAATTGGACGAAGGCGACGGATCCGTTCAAGGTCCGCACGCAGGAAGAGATGATTTCGATGATCACCAGCACGAGCGACTTGCTCTCCCTGGTGCTTACGGCTATTGCCGGCATAAGCCTTCTCGTGGGCGGTATCGGGATAATGAATATCATGTACGTGTCCGTCACGGAGCGCACGCGTGAAATCGGACTCCGCATGGCTATCGGCGCCCGCGGCAGGGACATCCTTCTGCAGTTCCTGTTCGAGTCCGTGATGATCAGCCTCCTCGGCGGTCTCATCGGAATCTTCCTGGGGGTCGTCGCGACGGAAATCGTCAAGCTATTCCTGAACTGGCCGATGAGCATTACTTTTTTGAGTGTGGCGGTGAGTTTCGGTGTTTGCTTTGTGACGGGCGTCTTTTTCGGATGGTATCCGGCGAAAAAGGCGAGTCGCCTTGATCCGATAGACGCTCTGCGTTTCGAATAGGATAAACTTTTTATATTTGCGGAAGATTTTTCCGGCAGGTATATCTATGGAACTCACTCCGCTCGATATTCGCAATCAGGCTTTCCGCACCAAACGTTTCGGCGGCGTAGACGCTGCGGAAGTCAAGGCCTTCCTTGACTCTGTCGCGGTCGCATTTGAACAGCAGGGTCGTCTGCGCACGGATCTTACGGAACGTCTCAAGATTGCCGAAGAGCGCGTCAATTATTACAAGCAGATTGAAAAGACGATGCATGACGCCGCGATGACGATGCAGCGCATGCTTGATGAAGCGAAGCACAATGCGGAAAAGGAAGCGGAGATCATCATCGCCGAAGCTAAAGCGCGTGCGGTCCGCGAAGTGGAAATGACGAAACGCGAAGCGGAGACGCTCCGCGGCGAAATAGAACAGTTGAAGCAGCTCCGCACGAATTATTTTATCCGCGCCCGTGCGCTTCTTGTGAGCCAGAGCGATCTGCTGCTTGCGATGGAACGCGACCAGAAGGATGACCCCCTGTTCGTGAAACCGGCGCATTCCCAGGCCCCGCGTTATCAGCAGCCGTCGCCGTCCGTCGCTCCTCAGGTTCCGCCGCAGTCAGCTCCGCGCCCTATGCAGCAGTCTCCGCTTTCTCCCGTTCCGCCCGCAGGTCCTGTGATCGCATAATTTATGCGTATCAACATAAAAGTGCATGCCCGGAGCAAGCGGGAAAGTGTGACCCCGCTCGGGGATGGTTTCTATAAAGTGGAAGTGAAGGCTCCGCCTGTCAATGGCGCCGCAAATGAAGCGATCTGCGGACTTCTCGCCGATTATTTCAAAAAACCGAAGCGATCAATCCGCATTGCGCTCGGAGCGACGGGCAATCATAAAGTCGTTGAAATCGATGAATAAGAAAAGGATCGCGGATGGGATCCTTTTCTTATAAAACGAAGCGATCAGTTTTCACCGGAAGCACTAGAAGTCGCCCCCGCGGAACTCGTCACTGCAGCTGCGGAAGAACTGCTTCTGTCCTGCTTACTGGAACTGCTTTCATCATTGGAAGGACTGGAAGCGAACTCGTCACAGGCGCTGAATGTCGCGAGCGCAAGTGCCGTCCCTAGGAGTAATGCAAGCTTTTTCTTGTTCATAATACCTGCCTTTGTTTGGTAGAAAGGAAAATACTATGATGTTCCCGTTGTCTCCGGACTGCAAACAAATGATTACTTATAAAGTATCCTATTTTCCGGAACCGTTTTCCCCGCCCGGACCATCCGGCTCCGCTTTTTGTCCGCTACCATTTACATGGCAGGTCTTTAATGGATACCGGCGCTGACGCTCTGACTGTATCGTCGTAGAGCTTGCCTTTGAACGAGATCGCGGAATTCTGGAATAGAAGCGGAGCTTCCGGCCCGCCGCACTGTAGTGCGCACTTATCCTTTGTCACGAATACGTGCGGTTCCGCGCAGGTCTGCTGCAAAATGAAAACTTCGCTTGCACTTTTGTATGCAATTCCGCCGATGAGGTTGAACGTGCCTTTGCCCGGAAAATCGTGCAGGGTTATGCAGCTGGCGGATGATGCTCCTTGCTTTAACGAACACACTTTTTTTATATCGCCGGGATTCATCCGCAGAAAATCGGGCGCGCGCAGGGAAATGAGCCCTTTCTGGTGCGTCTGGGATGACGGGGCGGGACTTTCTTCCGACCGGAGGGACGCCGTGCTCTTGCTCTTATCGATGCAGTAATCTGCGGATGAGGAAGAATCCCGGAGGATGATCAGCGAATCCGTCTGTGCCGCAAAAAGCCCGCCTTTCATAAGAAGCTCAGAGTCTCCGGTATTATGCAGACATCCGCGCCATAAGGCGCTGTCCTGCCCCTTGAACGTTATGCGGAAGCATTGCAGCTCCGTTTCCCGAAATAACGGATGTGCCGTAATGGCAAAATAGTGGAGTCCGTCTTTCCCGGAAACTGCGGTGTTGCGCCCACATCTGTTTTCCCCGTAATATTCAAAGCTGCGTTCGATCCGCTGTAAGTCGTATGCCGCGTCGGTTCCGTTCGCGCCTTCATAGATAAACGGGCCTGCGGTTTCTATGAGAATTTCATTGCCATAAGCATCGGTGATCGCGGAACGTTCCACGGTACCGTTCTGAATTTCCTTGACTTCGGAATATCCGTCGCGCAGGTCGTATTGGTATAGAATGGTGTCTTTGTCTTTGAACGGCGGCCAGCTATTTGATTCCCACGAGGGATCGCTGCGCGTCGTGACAACGAAAGAAATCCGCCCCTGTGCGTCGTATGTAAACGCTTCATCGTAGTCAAAAGAGTTGATTCTGAACAGGCGCTCGTCGTATGCGAAATGAGAAGCCTTGAGCCTGCCTTTGGAATCATATTCCCAGGAGATGTTTCCGCGTTCCTTTTCGTCTTTATCGAGGGCGCGGATGTTTACGAGGGAGTCGTTATCGTCGTACTCATATAAATAACGGCGCTCTCCGCTCGGCAGTTTGGTGCGCGCGGCGAGTATGTGCCCCTTGCCGTCCTCTTCCCAGGCGTAATGTCCGTCCGTCGAACTCCAGGAGGAATCGAGCATGTTTTGCGTGTATACGGGGTTCGGCCCCTGCTCGAGAATGCGGCCCTGCCTGTTGCAGAAATAGACGAAGTCTCTGTTTTCTTCAGCGAAGTGCAGATAAATTTCCTTGCGGTTGCTTTTATGGATGATGATCGCGAGCAGGAGGATGTTCTCTCCTGTGGAATCATATTGTGTGAGGTCTGCGAGGCTGCCGTCTTCATTGTAATGCAGTACGGTCGTTCCTGAGAAATGCGCCGGGAGCCATTTCCCCGAGTCGCCTTTCGCAAGTTCATACCGCCGTTCCGTGATCGCTTTCACGGGACCCTTGATGCCCGCGTAGTTCTGCGCTTCACGGTCGCCCAGGATTATCTGATAGTCATTTTTGATATTGGGTGGAGTCTTTTGACAGAATTGAAGCTTTTCCGCGCCCTGCGCGTCCCGTTCCGTGGAACATCCCATGAACTCCGCGGTGAGAAAGACTGCGGCACAGAGCGTTGCAGAAAGGGAAAATGCGGAGTTATACATGAGAGCTTTCAATATATTCTCTTTTCTTTGAAAAAATCGCGTTTTTTTCGCGTTTTCAAAAGCCATTTTACCTATTTTCAGTTTAGATGGATACTTTTGAATTGCCTCTTCCTGATGATTTTCACGTGCATCTCCGCCAGGATGCCGCTTTAGCCGATTATACGCGCGATGTCGCCCGTGAATTCGGGCGCGTCCTGGTGATGCCGAATACCGTTCCTCCGCTCACTACGGTCGCGGGAATTCTTGATTATAAGCGCAAAATTCTTGATGCCGCTCCGGGGCTTGTTCCTCTGATGACGTTCAAGCTTTCTCCGGCGTACTCCGAGGACGTTCTCGTTTCCCTTAAAAAAGCGGGCGTCGTCGCCGGGAAGTATTATCCCGCGGGGGTCACGACTAACAGCCAGGATGGTGTCTCTGATTTTGAATCCGTACTGCCGGTGATAGCCCGTATGGAGCGCCTCGGGTTCGTGCTCTGCATTCACGGCGAGGAACCTGGCGCGTTCTGCCTTGACCGCGAAACGGAATTCATCAGCCGGGTGGAATATCTTGCGGAGCATTATCCGAAGCTCCGCATCGTGTTCGAACATCTTTCGACGGCGAAGGCGGTGGAAGCGGTGAAGCGCCTCTCCGCGAATGTCGCGGCGACGATCACTGTGCATCACCTGCTCCATACGCTCGACGATGTCATCGGAGGAAGCCTCCGTCCCCATCATTTCTGCAAACCGCTCCCGAAGCGCCCCGAGGACCGCGACGCGTTGCGTGCGGCGGCGTTCAGCGGAAATCCGAAATTTTTCCTCGGCACGGACAGCGCCCCGCATACGCAGGATAAAAAAGAATGCCCGTGCGGAGCCGCCGGCGTCTATTCCGTTCCGGTCGCCGTTCCGATACTTATTCAGCTTTTTGAAAAATTCGGGAAAATGGACAGGCTTCCCGATTTCGTCGCGGGCTTCGGCGCGGATTTTTACGGGCTTCCCCGCAATACGCAGACGCGCACTTATGTGCGCCGTCCCTGGGTCGTTCCGGAATCCGTGCACGGAGTGGTTCCGCTCGCTGCGGGAATGACTCTTGACTGGAGTTTGTATGCTTAGTTCCGTCCCGCTGCGGAACAGGATGCTCGGAATCCTTTATTATGTCGTAGTCGCCTTGGGCGCCGTCATCCTCGCTCCGGTTTACGGCATCGTTTTCTGCAATTTCTTCCGCGATGTGAAAAAGCTGAACAATGTCGCGCACTTGTTCTTCGTGCCGATGTTCAAAATGTTCGGGATACGCCTCCGCGTAGACGGTTCAGAAAATATTCCCCGGGACCGCGGTTTCGTCATCATCGCGAACCACCAGAGCTTTCTGGACATCAACTGCATTTTTGCGGGCGTCGCCCCTTCCGCATTTTTAGCGAAGGAAGATCTCTGGAAAATTCCGCTGTTCAGGAGGATGCTCGACCTTTCCGGATCCATTCCCGTGCACCGGGGCGCATCCCGGGGCAATGTGGCGATAGGAGCGCGCCTCAAGGAGCGCACGGACAAGGGATATGTCTTTTCCGTGTTTCCGGAAGGCCGCCGGTCGGAAAATGGTGCGCTTTTGCCTTTTAAAAACGGTATATTTCATATGGCGAAGGAACATCGCTATACGCTTTTGCCGATTACGATTTTGAATACGGGCCGCATTCTGCCGAAGTCGGCGACGGCCCTCTTCCCCGGTGAGCTTAAAATCATCATTCACCCGCCGGTGGAACCTTCCGGATATGAAACGATGACGTTCGAATCCCTGCGCGATCAGGTCCGTGCGACTATTTTATCTGCGCTCCCTGCGGGCGCGAAAGCCAAGGAGGCTTGATTATGGCTGAGTTACCTTCCCGTGAACAGATTCTTGCCGTGCTCCGTGATGAACCTATGATGAGCAGCCGCCTTCGCGGCGCTCTCGGCATTCCGAAAAAGAGCAAGCTTGCTTTTAAGCAGGAACTCGC
>JBAYFD010000022.1:0-13648 GCA_041667365.1 Fibrobacteraceae bacterium
ACGGAGCCTGCGACTTTGCCCCCGTTTTCCTCGATTATTCTGCGCGCGGCGTTCCGGTCGAGTGTGGGGAGCGTTCCGGTGAGGACCGCCGTTTCACCGAGGAACGTGTTCTTCACCGTACCCTTGAATTCCGTGGGGAGTCCGAGTGCGACGAGTCTGTCCACTTCCCCGCGTTCCGCCGGGTCGCGGAAGAATGCAAAAATGCTCTTTGCGATGCGTCCGCCGATGTCCGGAACTTTCTGCAGGTCTTCTTCGCTCGCGTTCATCACCGCGGTCAGGTTCTGGAAATACCGGGCGATGTTCCGCGCGGAACTCCGCCCGACGAACCGGATTCCGAGGGCGAAAAGAAAGTTTTCGAGGCTCCCTTCCTTGCTTTTCTGAATGGCGGCAAGAACGTTTTTAGCGCTCTTTTCCGCCATGCGGTCAAGCGATTCCAGGTCTTCGGGCGAGAGCGCATAAATGTCGGAGGGCCGTTTCACTTTGCCGGTATCCAGCAGTTGGGAAATGAGCGCGGGTCCGAGGTTTTCGATGTTCATCGCTTCGCGGCTCACGAAATGTTCGAAAAGGCACTGCGTCATCGCGGGGCAGTGCAGGTTTTCGCAGCGGAGTGCGACTTCGCCCTCATGGCGCACGAGCGGTGTCCCGCATTCGGGGCACACGTCCGGAGGTGCGAGCGGCACGGAACCTGCGGGGCGTTTCGAAAAATCCACGTCGATGATTTTCGGAATGATTTCTCCGCCTTTTTCAACGCCCACGGTATCGCCCACGCGTAGGTCGAGTCTCGCGACTTCATCGAAGTTGTGGAGCGTCGCGCGCTTGACGGTCGTGCCCGCGAGCCTCACGGGGGCAAGGTTCGCCACGGGAGTGACCGCTCCGGTGCGGCCCACCTGAAAATCCACGGAAAGCACTGGCGTGTACGCGCGCTCGGCCTTGAATTTGTAGGCGACGACCCAGCGCGGCACTTTTGCCGTATTGCCGAGTTCCTGCTGCACGCGCAGGTCGTTCAGCTTGACGACCATGCCGTCGATGGGGAAGCCGAGAGTATCCCGCCCGGCGAGAATTTTGTCCCCGATGTTCATGATGCCGTCGGCGTCCTTCGCCTTCCAGTATTCATTTGTGCGGAAGCCGAACTTTTTCAGCAGCTCGAGGTTTTCCGAATGAAATTTCGTGCCCACGGGTTCGGGAATGTGGTAGGCGAGGAACCGCAGCGGGCGCGCCGCGCATTCCTTGGAATCCTTGAGTTTGAGGCTTCCGGAGACAGTGTTCCGCGGATTCTGGAATGTTTTTTTGTGCTCGCGGTCAAAGGTGTCATTCAGGTCGAGGAACGCCTGGAATTCCATGTAGACTTCTCCGCGGACTTCCAGGAGACCGGCCGGCGCGCCTTTGAGTTTGTGCGGAATGTCGGGAATGGTACGCACGTTGAGCGTAATCTCGTCGCCGAATACACCGTCTCCGCGCGTCGCCGCCTGGATGAGTTCGCCGTCGCGGTACGTGAGGGAAAGGCTTACGCCATCGATCTTGCGCTCGCACACCCATTCGGAAGGCGTTTCCTCCGCGGATTCCACCTGATGGATGAATGCGATGACTTCTTCCTTGCTATATACGTTCTGGATGCTCAGCATCGGAATTCTGTGCTCGACTTTCGGAAAGTCGTTCGTGAGGTCGCTCCCTACGCGGTTCGTGAGGGAATCGCCTTTGCGGAGCTCCGGGTATTTCGCTTCAAGCGCTTCGAGTTCCTTGATTCCGAAATCGAAGTCCTGGTCGGACATCGGCGAAAAGCCGTTTTTATAATATTCCCTGCTCGCGTCGCGGAGTTGCTTATCAAGCTCCTTGTACCGTACGAAATCCTGTGCTTGGCTTTCCATGACGGATAAGGTAGAAAATATACCGTCGGACAGGGGTATGTCCGTCTTTTGGATGCTCCGCGAATTTATTGCGCGGTCTTTATTTCCACGGTCACGGTCATTCCGCCGTGATCCGTCCTGATCACTTTCTGCGCATGGAGCCGGAGCGCCTTGCCGCAGAAGGCGTCGGGGACTATCACGGCGACGTCTGCGTGTTTAAAATCCTTCGCTATCTTTTTCCCGATTTCCGCATAGAGCTTGGGCGCGTCCACGGGGAGGCGCTTGCCGTAAGGCGGGTTCAGCACGAGTAGCGTGCGATTTTTTTCCGCGGCGGGGGCGTGTTCGAAAAAGTCCGCCGTATCCGCTTCAATGAATTTTTCCATCTGCGCGGCTTTTATGTTGTGCGCAACCGTTTCCATCGCTTCCGGGTCTTTGTCTCCGGCGTGAATCTTCAGCGCGGAACCGGGCTTCGGAAATTCCGTTTTCGTAGCGATGAAATTCCACGCGGCGGCTTTGAAGGCGGGCTGCGCGGAAAGGGCGAACCCGGCCCCGGATTCCGTTTTGCGGGTCATCGCCGGGGTTTTCCCGCTTGCCCAGAGTGCCGCTTCGAGCGAGAACGTTCCGCTTCCGGACATCGGGTCTTCAAGTGTCTGTGCGGTAAGGATGCCGCTTTCGTAGAGAATCGCCGCGGCCATCGTGTCGCGGAGGGGCGCTCTCTCCGTGAATTTATCGTAGCCGCGCTTGTAGAGCGCTTCTCCCGTGAGGTCCACACTCGCTTCGCAGACATCATTATCGAACCGGAAAAGTACGGACTGCGGAGGCTCCTTGCCTAAAAGTCCGGAATCCGCCGCCCCGGCCCGTGTGCTCTGCGATACTGCGTGCAACTTTCCGCCGATGACGGGGGCCGCCCTTTCAATGAGCGCATCCGTGTGGTAGAGCCGGGATTTGTGGCACACCGCCGTGATTTCCGGGAGCGCTCTCTCCGAAGGCAAATAGAGTTCCCAAGGAATGTCCGCGACTTCCTTTTCGAAACGTCCAAAATTCTCCGCCTTGAAGTGAGCAATGCGCATCCATACGCGGGTGACGGTGCGCGCGAAAGCGTTCACTTTCCAGGCGTCGGTGAGTTTTCCGTTGAATTCCACGGCGCCGTAATCTTCTTTTACATTGAGGATGCCGAGGCTTGCGAGTTCCCGGATTGCCGTCTTTTCAAAACCGGGATGACAGATGACGCGGAAATCATGCAGGGGACCCGTGACGTGCAGCTTTATACGGCGGGAGAGGGCGGGGGAGAGTTCTTTAGTTTCGTTCACGGGCGCAAAGGTAGATTTTGTGGGGGCGCTATGGCGCGTGAGTGTTTTTGTCCCTGTCTCTTTTCTTCTTCTTTGGAACCGTCCCGCCGGCTTTCCTTGAAAAATGAGTATACATTTGGATTCATGGAACTGAATGTTTTTTACAGACTTGCGTGTGCGCTCGCTTTGGGGTTCCTCATCGGGCTTCAGCGGGAACATTCCTTTAACGGCACGGGCGATTATCATCCTGCCGGCATCCGCACGTTTGCGATCACGGGGCTCCTTGGCGGTGTCGCCTCGCTCATTTCCTCCCTTCTCGGTTCTCCCGCGCCGTTCGTCGTCATTTTGTGCGTCATCGGACTTCTCCTCGCTGTCGCGCACATCATCGCCTTCCGCGAGATCAAGGACACGCAGCCCGGTCTCACCACGAGCGTAACGATGCTTGCCGTGTATCTGCTCGGCGCGCTTTGCTGGTATGGCCGGATTCTCGAAGCCGCGGCGATAGGCGTGTGCCTCCTGTGGCTCCTCACCGTCAAAAGCCAGCTTCATGATTTCGCCCGCAAAGTGTCTAAAGAGGATTTGATAGCGACTCTCAAATTCGCGCTCATTTCCGCAGTCATCCTCCCGATCCTTCCTAAGACGGCTTACGGCCCCGCAGGCCTAGAGGTCCTAAGTCCGTATAAGCTCTGGCTTTTCGTGGTGTTCATTTCTGGCATTAGTTTCGTGGGCTATATCCTCATCAAGGTCATCGGGCCGGGCAAAGGCATCGGTATCACCGGACTCCTCGGCGGACTCGCATCAAGTACCGCACTCACCTGGAACCTTACGCAGCGCAGCCGGGACAATCCCGAATATGGACGGAGCCTCGCCCTCGGGGTCGTCATCGCCTGGTCCGTGATGTACATCCGCGTGTATGCCGTGTGTCTTGTGGTGAATCCCGCGTTCCGCACGGCGCTTCTGCTCCCGCTACTCATTCCTCCGCTTCCGGGACTCGCGTATGCGTTCTATATGAGTCACAGCGATGGCGGACATTCCGTGAAATCCGAATACACGAATCCTTTCGAGCTTCTCCCGGCGATCAAGTTCGGCGCAATTTTCGCGTGCGTACTTTTCGTCGCGAGCGCGGCGCAGCATTACCTCGGTGAGAGTGCCCTGATGCTTTCGAGCTTCATCGCTGGCTTCGCGGACATAGATGCCATCGCGCTTTCCGCACTGGAAATGGAATCCCATGCTGCGGTGGGGCTTCACGAAGCGACCATTGCCATCGCGCTCGCAGGCGTGGGCAATACGATCTGCAAAGGCTCCCTCGTATTCATCTTCGGATCTCCGGAAATGCGTCGCGCGATCCTCCCTCCGTTCCTGCTCATCCTCGCAACGGCGGCAATCGTAATCACGTATATTTTCTGATATGAAATTCCGCCTTTTTGCAATAATCGCCCCCATTGCGGTCTGCACAGCATGTTCGCAGACCGTGTCTGGTTCGTCCGGAGTTGTGGGTGCAGAATCCTCTTCGTCCCGTTCCTCTAGTGCTTCATTTGCGGAATCAAAAAGCATATATGCCGCCGTTTCCGAATCCGCAGCTTATACAACCCGAGATTCCGTCGCTGCGTATCTTTGCAAGTTCGGAAAACTCCCTGCCAATTATCGGACAATGGTTGAGGCCGAATCGCTTTACGTCGCTCAGGGATGGACTTTCACTAAATGGAATTTCAATCCGTGGGCAACGCTAGGCGTGATGGTCGGCGGTGATTCCTTCAATAATAACGAGGAACTACTCCCGGAAAATACTTATCACGAATGCGATGTCGATTATTATGCCGAGAACCGCGGCACGAATCGTTTAGTTTATGCGAAAGCCTGCGTCATCTATTACACTGATGATCATTACGAATCGTTTGTGTCGCTTTATAACGGCGCTCCGTGACACAGAAAAAAAACATTCCTCCGCACTGACGGAAACGAAAAAGCCTTCCCGGATCGGGAAGGCTTCGTGTTACAGACTCAATCGCCTATTATTGGAACGGAACCAGTTCCACGCGGCGGTTCGCATTGCGACCGACCTTCGTCTTGTTATCGGCGATCGGACGGGCGGAACCGTAACCGATTGCGCGAAGACGGTTGACTTCGATGCCCTTGCGGACAAAGTAATCAACGACGGTGTTCGCGCGCTTCTGTGAAAGATCGACGTTCTTGTCTTCATTGCCTGTGCTGTCCGTATGGCCCTGCACTTCGAGCTTCGCCACCGGAATTTCGCGAAGAAGCGCGACGATGTCATCGAGCGTCGAGTAACTCGCATTCGTGAGAATCGCGGAGTTCGGCTTGAAGTTGATGCCTTTCTTGAGCTGGCTCAGGTCCTGTTTCTTGTCAACAGGGCAGCCATTGGACTTGACTTTCACGCCGGGAAGCGTTCCCGGGCACTTGTCCTGCGGATCGGGCACGCCATCGGCGTCGGCATCGACCGGGCAGCCCGTGCTGTCCACAGTCGTTCCCGCCTGCGTGTTCGGGCACTTGTCCGTCACGTCGGCGACGCCATCCTTATCCGAGTCAAGAATGCAACCCGTGCTGTCGACAGTCATTCCCATAGGCGTGTTCGGGCACTTGTCCTTCACGTCTTCCACGCCGTCCCTGTCCGTGTCCTTGGAGCAGCCGGTGCTGTCAATGACCGCGCTTGCCGGTGTGCCGGGGCATTTATCAAGATAGTCCGCGACGCCGTCCTTGTCGTTATCCATCGGACAGCCGAGCGTATCGACGGTCACGCCGCGCGCCGTATTCATGCACTTATCTTTGTAATCGGGCACGCCGTCCTTGTCCTGGTCGAGCGGGCAGCCGGAATCATCCACCGTTGCCTTCATGGATGTGTTCGGGCATTTGTCGATTTCATCGGCGACGCCGTCCTTGTCCGCATCGGCCGGGCAGCCGAGCGTATCGACGGTCGCGCCTTTGTGCGTATTCGGGCATTTGTCCTTATAGTCGGCGATGCCGTCATTATCCGCATCCAGCGGGCAGCCGGTAGCATTCACTGCGGCGCCGGCCGGGGTGTTCGGGCATTTGTCAAGTCCGTCCGCGACGCCGTCCTTATCGGAATCGATCGTGCAGCCGATGCTGTCCACCGAAAGCCCTTTTCCCGTGTTCGGGCACTTGTCGAGGTTGTCCGGAATGCCGTCCTTATCCTGGTCGAGCGGGCAGCCGTTCGTGTCCACCGGGAAGGATTCTGGCGTGTGGGAGCAGAGATCCTTTTTGTCAGGAACGCCGTCCTTATCCGCGTCGTTGTCCTTGATTCGGCCGCTGTTCCAGCTGAGGAGCGCGGAAAGTCCGTAGTGCGGACCGGTCACGGAGTAACGGATCGTCTCCCCGTTCTTCTTGCGGATGATCGGCGTCGTATGCTCGCCGTCATAGTCGGCATAGAAAAGCCCGTTCATGCCGAGGTCCGCGCCGAGGGCGAGGTCCATGCCGAGAGGCAGGTGGAGCCGCATGCCCGGTGTGAGGTACATCGGGTCCGCCTTGGGTTCGCGGTGCTGCCCGTCCACCTTTTCGACGCGCATTTCGCCGGAGGCTTCGAGGAAGAAATCCGCAGCCGAGGTCGGAACGTTCAGACCGGTGGCCCAGGTCATCGTGTTCGTACCGTCGCCTAGCACTTGTACGTAACCGGCGTCCGCGTTCCAGCGGAACGGAACGTCTATCTGTGTAAAGTCAAATGTCAGGACGAGAGTCCCGCCGAAGGCCCAGTCGCCTGCGGTGTAAGCGGACGTGCTTTCATCCGTTGATTTACTGTACCACTGGTGGCGGGGGTACATGCCGACTTCGCTCTTTCCTGTCGGAGCATAGGCGTCTGCGACAAGGGCCGCCCTGAAAATGGAGCCGTCCGGAGTCGGGATCTTGATTTTCGTCCACATATCGACGTCTCCGATGGCGGAGCCGCGCATGTGCTGCGCATAAGGTTCCGGATTCTCGCCGTCATAGTTCAGGGGGAGCGTCGCTCCGATATCCCAGAAGTCGGTAAGGCCTAAACCGAGGAACGCATCGCCCGCGATCATCGGGGCGATTCTGTCCTGGATCACGACCTTTCCGCTGTTGTCATAATAGCCGCCGGTTTCAGAAAGAACCCTGCTGTCCGAAGTCGCCGAAACGCCAACGCCGGCCGTGAAATTCCACTGGCCGAAGGTGTTTGCCGTCTGTTGATGCAGCCCATCCAGGCCGCCGTTTAATCCGGTCTGGGCAGAGGCGAGCCCGAAGGCTAAACCCAGGCAGAGGGGAATCTTTCTATATCGCTTCATTTATCCTCCTTAAAGGAAAGAAAAAAATAATTTTGTAGTTAAAAATAGTTTTTTTTACTTGCATAATAAAACATTTTCTATCTTATTCGCCGTTTAATGATAGAAAACAAAAAATTGAGGAGTTTGCCGTGCGGTTTTATCGTTTATTTGCTCTCTTGCCCGCAGTACTCTTGTTTAACGGTTGTTTCTGGGCGCCAGGCATGGTCTTTGATCAGCAGTCAGACGAAACCGGGGATGTGGACACGCTTGCCTCTTTTCAAGGCGCGCGTGTGCGCATTCAGAGCATCAATCCCAAGTCACTTTCATCGATAGCCGCTTCGGATGCCCGTGGCGAACGGATTCCGCCGGAGCTTCTTAAGTATGACGAGGAACCCTATAAGCTGGGTTCCTTCGATTTACTGCAGGTCGTCGTCTGGGAGCATCCGGAGCTGACCATGCCTCTCGGTTCCTACCGCACGGACAACGCGACGGGACAGCTCGTGATGCCGGACGGCAATCTCTTTTACCCTTATGTCGGTTCTATTCCGGCGGCGGGAAAAACTGTAAATGACGTGCGCACGCTGATCCAGCAGTCTCTTTCCAAAGTGCTGAATAATCCTCAGATTGACGTCCGTCTCCTCAAGAGTCAGAGCCGCAAGGCTTACGTGCAGGGGGCGGTGCTCAGGGCGGGGGTCATTCCTCTTTCCGATATTCCTGTCTCGTTCCTGGAGGCGATCAACAGCTGCGGAGGCCTTTCGGAAGACGGCGACGCGTCCCGCGTGGAATTCACCCGGGACGGCAAATCCTATATAATTAATCTGCTTGCGTCCTATCCCGCCGGAGCCGGTCCTGCGGACATCGTTCTCAAGAGCAATGACGTTATCCGGGTCGGGAGCATTGATGAGGCACGCGTATATGTGATGGGTGAAGTCGGAAAGCAGCAGGCGCTTCCGTTCCACAAGGGCCGTCTGTCGCTTTCCGAAGCGCTCGCCGATGCCGGTGGCTTGCAGATGGCGTCCGCCAAGAGCGAGGCTATCTATGTGTTCCGCATCGCGGCGGTCCCGGACACGATTCAGGTCTATCATCTGAATTCCCGGAATCCGCTCGCCCTTGTGTTCGGCGACCGTTTCCTGCTGAAGCCGAATGACATCGTCTATGTGGACGCCACGGGTCTTACGCGCTGGAACCGCCTTGTGTCGGAATTGCTCCCGACGGCGCAGATGCTTTATTACTCCACCTTGTCCATTCACAGCACGAAAGTCGCCAAGGATGATCTGATGAACTGGTAGTCGAATGGATACCGATCTGCAGAATGTAAATAAAGTCCGCGAGGCGGATGATGAAATTGATCTGATGGAAGTCCTGTCCATTTTAGTCGCACGATGGAAACTGCTCGCTGTCTTTGCCGTGGTAGGTCTGTTCGGCGGAGTCGTCTGCATGAACTGGATCCGGCCGCAGTACCAGAGCGATGCGATGCTGCAGGTGGATCTCGAAGGAAGCAAGGCCGGTCTCGCCATCGGCGACATGGGGGCGCTCCTTGACATGCCGAGCCCTTCCGACGCGGAAATCGAACTGATGAAGAGCCGCATGGTGCTTTCGAAGGTCGTGGAAGAGGAACATCTCTGTTATTCGGCAGTGCCGACGGGCGTTCTTGACAGGCTGTTTCACCGCGAAGGGCGGATGGATCTCCAGCTTTTTGATACGCCCGAAGCTGCCGTCGGCAAAAAGGAAAAATGGTCTGCGGAGGTCATCGATTCCTTGCATTTCGCTCTGCTGAACGGCCGGGGTGAGAGCATTATCCGCGGACGTACCGGTGAGTTGTACAAAGTCCCTTATGAAGGGGATACCGTGCGCTTTTCAGTGCTGCGGATAAAGGCCCGTCCGGGTCAGAGATTCCTTCTTTCAGAAACGGATTCCCTTCTTGCCGAGCGTGCGCTCGCAGAACACCTTGACGTTTCCGAAAAAGGAAAAAAGACGGGCGTCATTCAGCTCACGTATAAAAATCAGTATCCGGACAAAGCCGCAGCCGTCCTCAACGCCGTGGCAAATGCCTACGTGCGCCAAAATGTGGAAATGCATAGTGCTGAGGCCGAAAAAACGCTGACTTTCCTGGAATCGCAGCTGCCGGCCCTTAGAATGAAACTGGACAGTTCTGAACAGAAACTCACGGCGTACCGCTATTCCGTGGGATCCGTGGACCTTTCCAGTGAAGCGCGCATGGTGCTTGAAAAGCAGGTAGATCTGCAGAAGCAACTCCTTGCCTTGGAGCAGCAGAAAAAGGAGCAATCCAAGCTGTTCACGCCGGATCATCCGACCATCCAGACCATAGATCAGCAGGAAGCGCAGATCCGGACGGAAATGAACAAGGTCGGCGCATCGACCAAGGAATTGCCGCTCACGCAGCAGGAAGTGATGCGTCTCAAGGGAGACGTCGCCCTCAATGACACACTTTATACGACCGTTCTTAATAATATACAGCAGCTCCGGATCGTTCGTGCGGGACAGGTGGGGAGTGCGCGGATCGTGGACCATGCTTCTCTGGAAGTCCTTCCGGTGAGTCCGCGCCGGACGCTCATCTTTGCCGGATTCTTTGCCGGCGCGTTGCTTCTTGGCTGCGGTCTCGTATTCCTTCTCCGGCTCGGATCATCCCGCGGAGAGAAGTGTTCCTCTGAAATAGAAAAGGAAACGGGGGTAAGCGTCTATGCGAAAGTTCCGGAAGCGAAAAAGAACGATCCGGATGAACTTGCCGACGAAGCGGTCCGTACCCTGCGCACCGCGCTCGAATTCTCCTGCACTGACCGGAACATGAAAGTCCTGATGGTGACTGGGCTTATCCCTTCGGTGGGAAAGTCCTACATTTCCAAACGTCTTTCTGTTCTGTTCGGGCAGACAAACAAGAAAGTGCTTCTTATAGACGCCGATCTCCGGAAGGGGAAGCTGCGCTCCCGCCGTGAAAGCGGCCTTTCCGAAGTGCTCTATGGTCATGCAGCAGTCAAGGATGTCCTTCATTCCCTGAAAGATTGTCCGAACGTGATGATTCTCGGCGCCGGTTCCGTTCCTTCCAATCCGGCGGAGCTTCTCGGGAGCGACGTGTTCCGTCAGGTCGTGAACGAGGTGAAATCCCAGTTCGATCTGGTCATCATCGATACGCCGCCGCTCCTTCTGGTGACCGATCCGCAGTGGGTCGCGCGCCTCGCCGATTTTCGGCTGATCGTGCTCCGCTACGGGGCTCACGACATCGACGCCATCCGCGAAGGCCTCCGCATGCTGGAACTCACCGGGAAATGCCCCACGGCGTTCGTGATGAACCGCTGTGTGTATGAAGGCGGGCGGGGCAGCTATCAGTATGGCTATGGTTACCGCTATGGTTACGGTCATTACGGCTATGGCACGGGTCACAGGCAGTATCACGACGACGGCACAAAGAAAAATTCGCAATGTACTTAAAAAATAACTTTAAAATACTTGCGTTTCCACAAAAATGAGTATATTTGCGAGCAATGGGTAACAAAGGACTTAAGAGATCAGATCTGCCGGCCTGGCATCCTAGACGGCAATTCGCCTATCGGGTCAACCGGGTGATTATCATCATTCAGATGATAGCAGCCCTCGCTGCCGCGGTGGTGATTCTGATTTTAATGAACAAGGTTCTTTAGGAGGTGCGAAATGAATAGAAAACTTTCGGATCCGGATCACGGACGGAAAATCCATTGCGGTCGGCGCCCCAAAGGTGAGAATTTCGATTCTTCAGTCCCCATTCCCAATGAAGACGGGGAAGATGAGGACGGTGAAGAAGAGGAAGAAGAGGTCGACGAGGAAGTCGATTTCGATCATCTGACATTTAAGCGAGACCAGATATGGTCTGATTACGCTGAAGATCTGGACTACGATCAGTGAGTCTTTCCCGTAAATGGGAGGGAACATGCCTGGTTGTCCTTATAGCCGGGCTTTTCACGTCCTGTGCGAATAAACCGGCGCAGGAATATGAAGGGGAGCCTTACACGCCGATGGCGGAAGAATCGTTCGCATCGCGTGCGTTGTCCGACTGGGTCGCTCCCGAGATAGCGAAGCGTCCTTCATGGAAGCAGTACGAAAATGCATTGCAGGCGATGGAGAATGAAGACTGGCTCCTTGCCCGTTATCATTTGGATGTCGCATTAAAAAATCTTGTTATTGAGAATCATGATTCGCTTTATTCCGCGGTGGCGCGTCCGCAGGATTCGCTGTACCGGAAAGAGATGCCGACGAAAATCATCCGGGCCTTGGATGAAATTTATCCCCACTTGGCGGAACTCGGGGAAGATGCCTCTAAATACATCCGCTATGACTTTGAGGAGGAGGGGCACGAGGGCCTGGACGAACCGCCTCTCGATAGCTCGCAGCGCATTGAAATCCAAAGTTTCCTCGATACGCTGGACCTTTCGCAGTTTTCGCTCCCCGTGGAGCTCAATGACCGCGTGATGCAGGAAATTTATTATATGACGCATGGAGCGCGTGCTTTCACGGAAGGCTCCCTTTCGCGCAAGACCGCTCTCGATTCCATGATTTACGCGAAGCTCAAGGAACGGGGAATGCCCGCGGACCTTATTTATCTGGCGCTCGTGGAATCCGGCTTTAAGCAGAAGGCGTACAGCCGCGCGAAGGCTTCCGGATTATGGCAGTTCATCCCGGCTACGGGAAGGCATTACGGGCTTGAAGTGGACTATTGGGTCGATATGCGCCGGAATCCGGCGATGGCGACGGACGCCGCGCTTTCTTACCTGACGAAATTGCACGATGAATTCGGGGACTGGCTTCTCGCCATGGCCGCTTATAA
This sequence comes from Fibrobacteraceae bacterium, assembly GCA_041667365.1. Taxonomy (GTDB): domain Bacteria; phylum Fibrobacterota; class Fibrobacteria; order Fibrobacterales; family Fibrobacteraceae; genus JBAYFD01. The sequence goes on from JBAYFD010000022.1 coordinate 12,203, forward strand.
CTGCGGGGAAGGCCGCGTCCGCCGGCTTGTCCGCAACGCGAATGCCGCTGTCGCTATGCCGGATATTCCCGCCGCGGATTCCGTGGATATGGGGACTGCGGAGGATTCCACCGCCGATGATTCGGCTACGGAAGATGTGTCTTTTGTATCCGACGAGGCGGACCTGGATTCCGTTGACACCGATATTCCCGCGGAGGATTCCACCGTATCGGAACAGTCTGTGTCCGTTATGACGGATTCTGTGGTTCCCGCCGCGCCGGTCGCAGCGAAAGTCTCTTACTGGGACCTCGCTCTCCCCAGGGAAACGATGCATTACGTGCCCCGCATTCTCGCCGCGATGATCGTGGGGCATTATCCGGAACACTACGGAATGAAGATCGAACCGGCGGCGCTCCCTGCGTATGATACGGTGACGGTGACGGAATGTTTCCCCCTGGACAAGGTCGCGGAGATCCTCGACGTCTCCACGCAGTCGATCATGGATTTGAATATGGAACTCAGCCGTCTGTATACGCCGCCGCGGCAGAATTACACGCTCCGCATTCCTGTCGGGACGCGCGATGAATTTCTGGCCGTGTATGAAAAAATGGACAAGCATCAGGCGGCCCGTTGGCAGAGTTACAAAGTTCAGCGCAGGGATAACCTCGGGTCGATCGCCCGCAAGTTCGGGGTCGCCGTTTCATCGGTTAAGAAGGCGAATCGCATGCGTTCAAACCGGATTCACCGGGGTCAGACGCTGATGATCCCGCTCCCGGGTCCGAGCGTCCGGTATTCCATCCCTGCCGGAGTGAAAGCCAGGGCGCAGGCGAACGGACGCACTTACGAAGTCAAGGCCGGGGATAATCTGGCGTCCATCGGGCGCGCCTTCGGCATTTCCATTTTGAAGCTGCAGACCTGGAATCATCTCGACGGTTCGGACATTAAGGAAGGGGACACGCTGTATCTCGCGGAACCCCCTCTGCGGACGATTGCTTCGGATGATGAAGATGACGACGCTCCAGTGGATGCGGACAAGTCCGCTCCCGTCGTGTTCAAAGGCGGCACGTATATCGTGCGTCCGGGCGATACCTATTCTTCGATCGCCGCTTCCCAGGGCGTTTCCCGGGAAACGTTGATGGAGCTCAATGGCGCGACTTCCGGCCGCCTCTATGTGGGGCAGCGGCTCCGCGTTCCCGCTCCGCAGCAGAATTCGCGTTCCGAGAACAGCGAGCCCGTTTCCTCCCGGACGCATACGGTCAGCCGCGGGGAAACACTTTTCTCCATTGCGCGCCATTACGGCGTTTCCGTTCCGGATCTGCAGGCGTGGAACGGACTCGGGAAGAGTGCGAAGATTCATGCCGGTCAGAAGCTGCGGATATCGTCTTCTGCCCCGGTGCGTTCAAATGTCAACGGCGGCAAGTCCCGTCCGGTTCTTTCCGGCAGCCGGCGGCACGTGGTGAAGAGCGG
>JBAYFD010000023.1:0-13407 GCA_041667365.1 Fibrobacteraceae bacterium
CGCCGGCGGAAGTCGCCGCAGTTCCCGGGCGCATCTTCCGCGTGGAAAATGAAACATATTCCGTACGCGATCCGAAAATGGGAATCAGCGTCTACATGGCGGACACGCTCCTCATCCTCCGCGAAAAGTTTCCAAAAGCGCAATGCGTGATGAACCTCCGCAGCACGCCTAAAATTCTCAACGCCTGCAGTAAGGAAGGCTTTAGAATGGTGGACATGCCCACGCCCGCAGACCACTGGCAGCGTGGAAATGAATACGACAGCGACCTGAAAAAAGTCATCGCGGGGACAAAGGAACTCCCTGATGTCATCACCATCCCGGACCGGATCAACCTTGAAAAGCTAATCGTCGTCATCGGTACGTCCCTCGAGGATTTTGAACGCAAAGTCCTCGCGCTGAACGCTGCCGTAGCAGAATAAAGTAAAAACAAAAGCCGGAATCCTTCAGGGGGTCCCCGGTTTTTTATTCATGTAATACTTTTCAGCGCCTGGCGATTCCGGAATTTATCGCAGCCATCAGGTCCGCGGATGCCTTCTCAGGATCTTTTGCGGACATGATTTCCGAAACGACGGCGATGCTGTCCGCGCCCGCGGCGCTGATGTCCGCCGCGTTGCTCAGATGAATGCCGCCGATAGCAACGAGCGGATGCCGCGTAAGGGAACGCGCCTTGCGCATTCCTTCGGGTCCGAGCGGCCGCGCCGCATCCGCTTTGGTCTGCGTATCGTAAGCCTGGACCGCCACGTAGTCCACGTCCCAGGCGTTCGCCTCTTCGAGTTCCGCAAACGTATCCGTGGAAAGTCCGATGATCTTTTCCGGTCCGAGGATTTTGCGTGCGACGGAATACGGCATGTCGCTCTGTCCGATGTGAAGTCCTTCCGCATCGCAGGCGAGGGCGATATCCAGGCGGTCGTTGATGATAAGCGGGACGTCCGTACCGCGCAGAATGCCCTTCAGCCGCATCGCTAATTTGTAAAACTCGCGCGTGGATGCAGTCTTTTCACGGAGCTGCACCACAGTGACGCCGCCCTCAACGGCACTTTCCACAACTTTATCTATCGGGCGTCCGAGCGAAAGTCCGCTGTCCGTAACTAGATAAAGCTTGAGATAATCCAGATTGTGCATATTAAGCCTTCAGGTATTTGTCGATCATCGCGTCATCAAGCGCGCACATCTTATCAAGGAAATAAAGCTGCATCGTTCCGTTGCCTTCGGCCTTTTCCGCAGCGGCCTCCCCACAGATGCCCATCGCGGCCATCGCATGCACGGAGGCTTCGAACGCATCGGGATTCACGGCGACGAACGCGCCCACGATCGCGGAAGCGGTGCAGCCCATCGCCGTCACGCGCGCCATGAGCGGATTTCCGTTCTTCACGCATTCCACGCGGGTTCCATCCGTGATGTAATCCGTAGGGCCGCTCACCACGACGACCGCGCCCGTGTTCTTCGCAAGGATTTTCGCGGAATCCACCGCATCGTCGGAAGAATCCGTACTGTCCACGCCCTTCGTCTTCGCGCCCGTTTTCACAAGCGCAATAATCTCGGAAGCATTTCCGCGGATGACCGCAGGGGCGCATTTTTCAATGATTTCCTTACAGGCAACGGCGCGGTAAGGCGTCGCACCGATTCCCACGGGATCGAGGACGATCGGGTGCTTATGCGCACGGGCGGATTCTCCAGCAAGGATCATCGCCTTGAGCCAGTAGCCTTCGATAGTTCCTATGTTGAGCACTAGGGCGCCCGCGATCGCCGCCATGTCCGCGGCTTCTTCCTGCCCGTGGATCATCACGGGGGAAGCGCCTATCGCAAGGAGCGCATTCGCCGTATTGTTCATCGCCACATAGTTCGTGATATTGTGCACCAGCGGCGCATTCTTGCGCACGAGGGCGAGGTCTTTCTTGAATTTTGTTTTATCGATCATATCGTATAATATAGAAATCAATTGTAACAAAAAAGCTCCGCAGCGCTGCGGAGCTTTTTATACAAACTAATGGAAATCACGAGAAGTTGTAAAGGTCCGTGATTTCTTCGCCGTTCTGATCATACATCGCGAACTGATTCATATAAGCGTGGTCGTCTTCCACGAGCTCAATCTGAATCTTATGCTTGTACTCCAGGTAATGAAACATTCGCCCGAGATCGCGGCAAAGAACGTCGACCATCGCGGAGCTCACGACCATCTGTACCTTGTGCAAGCTACCCTTTTGCCGGGCGCGGGCGAGCCAGCGGTCGATCATCGAAAGCGTGGTCTCGAGGCTGTACACGTGTCCGCTCCCGTTACAGACCGGGCAGACTTCCGTCTTCTCGGTGAGCAGGTTCGCGCGGACGCGCTTGCGGGTCACTTCCATAAGCCCGAACTGGCTGATGGGCGCGGGGCTTATAGGCGCCTTATCGCGGCGGATAGCCTTGCGGAATTCCTGGTAGACCGTCTCACGGTCTTCATCGGTATCCATGTCGATGAAGTCGATCACGATGAGCCCGCCGACATCGCGCAGGCGGAGCTGCTTCGCAATTTCATGGCAGGCATCGATATTCGTTTCGAGAATGATCTTCGCCTGATCCTTGCCGTGAACCTTCGGACCCGTGTTCACATCAATCGCGACGAGGGCTTCGGTCTGGTCAATGACGAGGTTGCCCCCGCGGGAAAGCGGAACCTGGCGTTGCAGGGAGCGCGCATAGTCGTCTTCAATGTGGAAATATTCGAACAAACTGCTGGAATCGCTCCAGAGCTTGATCTTGTCCAGCTTGTCCGGAGAGAGTTTCTGAAGCTCTTCGCGGATCGCGAAATATTCATCGCGGTCGTCTACGATGACGGATTCCGTGTTGTCGCTGAAATACTCGCGGATCGTCTGGTCCACGGAGTCCGATTCCTGATAGATGCAGGTTTCGGACGCCTGAACTTCAAAATTGTGACGGGTCTCTTCCCACTTGGATTCCAGTTCGTGCATTTGCTTCTGGATTTCAAGTTCGGATTCACCGAGACCGTTGGTGCGGACGATGTAACCCACGCCCGGAGCCTTGAGACTGCGGACGACCTTCTTGAATTCACGACGCTTGCGCGGATCGCGCTCACGCTTGGAAACGCCGACGAAATCCGTGCCCGGCATGCAGACGAGGAACCGGCCGGCGAAGCTCAGGTGCGTCGTAAGACGGGCGCCCTTGGTGCTGATGGGTTCCTTGATGACCTGGACCATGATCTCCTGCCCTTCGTGGAGCAGTTCGTCAATGGAGCGGGATTCTTCCGCGGCCTCTTCGTCATCGCTGTCGCCGAATTCACGGCGGAGCGCGACATTGCGGTCCACGGCGTCATCCTGGTGCAGAAAGCCCGCCTTCTCCATGCCGATATCGATGAAAGCGGCCTTAAGCGCGGGGAGCACCTTCTGTACGACGCCCTTATAGATATTGCCGAGGACACGGTTCGAAGAACCGCCCTCCACGACAAGTTCCGCAAGTTCACCGCCTTCCATAATGGCGATGCGCTTGTCATAAGGGGTCATACTGATGTAAATCTGTCGTTTACTCTGAGATGTCATTCAAACTCCTGAAAAGGAACAAAAAAACGGACCGACGGCATTTCAAGGAAAAAGCCTCCGGGGCCCTAAATATAGTATTGCAAAATCATGAGCTCAGATGACCGGGGGGCACGGAGGCGCTCTCACGGATACTCGTCACGTGTTTTTGCACAAGCGAGCGCCCGACGCGCATGACCTGTTCCGTGAGCCACATCCACGATGGCGAGCCTTCGCGGTAATCCGCTTCGCCGAACATCTGAATGCGCCCGTCCCTGCGGAGGGAATCCACCTGGCGGAACGCGGCGCGGTCCCCGGAAGGGTAGATGGCATAAGTGGTTCCGCCGAACTTGTTCAAAATGCTGAACGCGGGAACGTCCGAAGGACCGTCCGCAATGTAGATCATGTTCCCGAAAGGAATCCGCCTGTCCCCGGCATCGATCTTGGAATTGACGTCTATCGTCTGCGGGTACTTATTGGAACCCTTGTTGATTTCGAACAGGTAGCGCGTCTTGGAGGTGTTGTCGAGCACGCTCGCGACCTGCGAAATTTCACCGGGCTCCGTCGCATCGTCTTCCGAAAAGCCGGGCTGCGCGGGGCGCTCGATGAATTCACAGCCGAAGATGTCCTCGAGGTAGGGGGCGACGGCGCTCCCGCGGATGGTCTCCGCGAATCCCGTGCTCACCACGTAATGCTCAAGCGTCACTCCGGCCATCTTGAACTCCGCATCGCCTGCGACGAGCCCCTTCACCTGCGGAAAGAACTCCGGGAGGCCAGGATAAAATTTCAAATCCTTGCCGCATTCGCGGAGAATGGCGTTCGAAAGACCGCGCAACTTTCCGCATTGCACATAAGTTAACAGGTGATTGAGATAGATGGAATCCCTGTTCACCTGTACTCCGCGGCGCGCATAGTAAGCGGGGAGGCGGTTGACCTCATCCCAGAACGCGCGCGGATCCACGCCGTAACGTTTAAAAAGCGGCTCCTGCATATAACCGCTGATGAGCGTCTTATCAAAGTCCCAGACCATCGCGATGACATTCTGTTCAAAAGGTGCCGCTTTCATAGAACCCTCATTGTGTAATGAAATAGTCCTCGGGGTTAACCGGCGCGCCGTCATAATGCACTTCATAGTGAAGTCCCGGTCCTTCCGTATAGCCGGAAGCGCCGACGATGGCGATGGGTTCGCCCCGGCGGACCGGAGCGCCCTTGCTGACGAGCGCACGGGAGAGGTGCGCGTAAAAAGTTTCAACGTGACCGGTGTGCGCTATTTTAAGCGAGAGTCCGAAGCCTCGTTCCTTCGCGACCTCGGTGACCGTCCCCGCTCCGGGAGCGATCACCGTATCGCCCTCCTCCGCGAAGAAGTCTACCCCGAAATGCGGAAGCGTGCGCTCCGTGAAATGATCGCGGAGAAGTCCGAAATGCCGCGTGACCGCATCATGATTCCGCAGCGGATGGAGGACCGGTATCCGCGATGCGAGCCCAGAATCCGCCTCGAGGGAATCCCGCAGGGCGCGGTACGTCGCATACGTGGCCGTGAAAGATTCCGAAGGCGACCCGGAATCCCGATCCTTCGCCTTACTGGACAACTCCCCCGCATTCTGGTTCAGCGCGCTGTCCAGCGCAAGGGAAATCTCCGACAAATCCTTCTCCGCCGTTTTCGAAGCGCTGCGGGTTTTTGTGACATGCCGCCGGAGTTCATGATTCTGACCGTAAAGCTCGATGATCTTGCCATCCATCAAATGGTTCCATAATTCGAGAGGGGAAAACCAGAAATAAGCTCCGATGGCAAGGACACAGCCGACACTCCACCACAGTAGGCGCATCAGTGAAAAGCGGACGGTCCTGGATTTGCCCGTGCGCTCAGAAAAAAAATGAATCTCGATCTTTTTCACTTATCGGAAAAAATGCTTTGGCTGCACCGTTTCCGGAGATCGCGGATACGCGCCTTGTTTTCCTGAATGGCGCCCACGAGTTCCACCACGGCGGTGTCGTCTTTAAGGGTATCCATCGTATTTTCCTGCAGGGATTTGAGCACCCGTTCCCCCAGGGCTTCGAACCGGGTCCGGAGTCTGGATTCTTCCGACAGAAGATCCACACGCACGAGGACTGCCGAAGCGCAATTGAGCGCCCCGTTTTTAAGCTTATTCAGTGGCGTTTCTGACATAAAACATCTCCTAAGTCGTCCTTAAAATAGTAGTTTTTATATCACAAAACAAATGGAGATTTTTTATGAGTCGCCGTGAACGTAGACAATCCGAACAAGCAGTTAAGAATTTCGTTCCTAAAAAGCAAAACAGAATGAGCACGATCGTCGTTGCAATTCTTGCAGTGATCACAGTCGCCGCATGGGTCGCTTTCACGCTCGCCCGCAATTAAATAAAGAATACAGGTAAAAGCCGATGAAATTTCAAGCCCCGAAAGCCGCCCTGCAGACCGCATTGCAGACCGCGCTTAGCGCCGTTCCTAACCGCGCGACGCTCCAGATCCTGAATAACTTCGCGATGCGCCTCGAAGGAAACTTCCTCGAAGTGAGCGCGACCGACCTCGACCTCGGAATCCGTGTGCGGATTGATGTGCAAGGCGAACGGGATGGCGCAGTCGTCATCAACGCACACAAGTTCTTCGATCAGATCAAGAGCCTCGTCGATCCTGCGGTCACGACCATTTCCGTGGACGTGCAGGATTACCTCGTGACTATCCGCTGGAGCGACAAGGGCAAGGCGACGATCACCGGATTCGACGCGAGCGACTTCCCCCCGTTCCCCGAAGTTTCCGAAGGCGATGCATTCGAACTCAGCAAGGCGGAACTCGCGTTCCTCGCGGACAAGGCGCTCTTCGCCGTTTCCACCGACACCACACGCCCGACCCTGAGCGGCGTCTTCCTCGAAAGCAAGGAAAGCAAGCTCACGATGGTCGCGACAGACGGTCATCGTCTGGGAAAGGCGTTCCTCACTCAGGAAACAGCGACCCCGCTCAGCAAAGGCGTCATCATTCCGCCAAAGGCCATTCAGAACATCCTCCGCAACTCGAAGAACGAAGCGATCGTGGAAGCCCACATTTCCGCGACGCACGTCCTGTTCGCAAGCGATAACGTCCAGGTCATCTCGAAGCTCATCGAAGGCCCGTACCCCAAGTATGAAAACGTCATTCCGCAGAAATTCGAACGCACCGTGCAGGTGCACACCACCGAATTTCAGAACAAGCTCCGGAGCGTACTCATCATGGCGAACGCGCGGACGCGCCAGATTCAGCTTCAGCTCTCCGGAAACGAAATGGAACTCATTGCGAAGGACCAGAGCTACGGCGGTGAAAGCACCGAAGCGCTCGCCGTGACGCATACCGGCGAAGGCACGTTCAGCATCGGCTTCAACGGCCAGTACCTCTCCGAAATTCTCGGAATGTGCCCGAGCGACGAAGTCATCCTCAAGATGAACAGTCCAGTCGGCGCCTGCATCATAGAGCCCGTAGGCGAAGGCCTCGACTTCACGTTCCTGCTCATGCCGCTCCGCCTCGTCGAAGAAGGCAACTGATTCCTCCGTTTTTCACATAAAGAGCCCGCAAGGGCTCTTTTTTATTCGGGAAAACAATGTCGAGTTACATCCGCAAGCGCATCAACAAGAAAATCACAAAAGCACTCCACGACTTTCCCCTCATCGAAGAAGGCGACCGGGTACTCGTGGGCGCGAGCGGTGGCAAGGACTCCACGGCGCTCCTCCTGGAACTCGCGAACCGGCGAGGCAAGACCGGTCCGGATTTTGAATTGGGTGCGATTCACATCCAAAGCGATTTCGCGGATACCACGCCGCGAAAATTTTTACAAAGTCTCGAAAAGACGCTGGACATTCCGTTCTACTACCTCGACATCGCCATCAAGGCCCGGGTGCAGAAGGGCTTCGCGCTCAACTGCTACTGGTGCTCCACACAGCGCAGGCTCGAGCTTCTGGAATTCGCACGCACGCACAATTACAACAAAATCGCTCTCGGGCACCATCTAGACGACATTATCGAAACGCTCCTGATGAATATGCTTTATAAAGGCGAGTTCTCTGGAATGCCGCCCCTCATGCCCTACGAAAAATATCCGGTGAGCATTATCCGCCCGCTCTGCTACTGCGAAAACGATGAGCTTAAAAGTTACGTGGAAGACGCCGGGCTCGCGCAGTACACCTGCACCTGTTCGTTCAGCAAGAACAGCCACCGCAAGGAAATCCGGGAAGAGATCCGCAAGCTCACGCAGGGGAGCCCTGCGCTCAAGCAGAACCTCTTCAATAGCATGCGCCACATACGGATGGATTATCTGCTTTAAACTTTATCCGGGCTGCCTTCGATGATCCATTTGCAAAGGGAATCGATGCTTTCATAATCCGGCAGAAAACTTTTCGGAGATTCCGTGCGGCAGCGCTCGATGAACTTACTCCAGCAATGTTCGCTCTTACCCTCGAGCCCGAGGTGCTCTTCTATCGCGCCGCGCGTCCATACCCAGATCCCGTGCGTTTTTAATTTGTCATGAATATTCTGCAACGGCTCACGGGATTCGGGGAACCCGGCCATCATCGCAAAAGCCTCCGCCGCGGAGATCCTGGAATGTTTGCTCACGGGGATGTCATTCACAAGACGTATCTTTTCCTGGAACGCCATTTCGCGGAAAATCCGCTTGCAGAACAGAATGTCCGGATCCTCGGGGTCGATGAACCCGTCCGTGACCGCTCCGTTGAATGCGTAGTCCAGGTCCACGATCGCGCGCACGGGCATATCCATCGCAGCGAGCACCTGCATGCTCTTGCGCGTATTGCCGACGCCGCCCTGGTGAACCAGCGCGCACTTGATGAGCGCAAAGGACAGCCCTGTCATTTTTTCGAACAAAGTCGGGAGCACGCGCCATTCCGTCTTCCCTTCGGTGAGGAGCACGTAATCCGCGAAAAGGAGCTCATTGCTGTTCGAAAGGGAAAAAAGCATCTGCAGCTGCGAAGGCGCATCCGCGACGACCTGGCGCACGGCGTCTTCCATCCGCTTGCGCATAAAGGTTCCGCGTTCCCGGTTCTTGCGGATAAGGAGCGACGTGCTGACATCCTCGCTCGTGACCATTTGCGCGGAATGCGTCGCGAACACGACCTGATACCCTTCGCGGGAAAGATTCTTGAGCGCCACGCGAACGAGTTCCACCGCCTGCGGGTGCAGATAAAGTTCCGGGGAATCGATCAGGAACAGCGTGCGGCTCATATAATGGTTATTGTGGTGGCGCTTCGTCTCGGCGAGATAGCGCACGAGAGCCATCTGGATGGCGCGTTTGGTACCCGCGCCCATGTTCTTGATGTCGCGTTCAAAGCCGTCATCTTCGTCCATCACGGTGAGGGACGCGTTGTTCAGGAAAAGTTCGAGAGTCGGAACGGGAAGGTCGAGTTTCACTTCCACGCTCGGGAACAGGGGATTCAGCTTTTCGTTCACATTGCGGTCAAAGGCGTCCAATTCCCCGGCGCGCGTATCGCTTCCCGGCGCGAGCAGATCGCCGAATTTCTTGATGAGTTCGTTGAACTCACTCCCGACGCGACGCTCTAGCGGGCGAAAAATTTCAAGCATCAGCTTTGTGAAAGCGCGGTCGCCTTCGAAATCCCAGATCTGAATGGCGGGCGGGAACACCCAGCGGAAAGCCTCTTCAAAACCGAACGGGGCGCGCACCCAGTCGCCGTGAACCGCCGCGGTATAATCCCATACGCGGAACTCGACGTTTTCCGGCGCGTCTCCCGGAACGCGCTGACGGCGCTGCACGCGCAAGCAGCCTTCGCGGACAAATTTACGCAGCACCGCCGCGTCATCTTCCTTGAGGCGTCCGAGCACCGTTTCGGAAACGCCTTCGAAAACACCGTCCACTTCCACGGCCTTGCGCTGATCGTCAAAAAAAGTATTGTCCAGGGAGGAACGGTGCAGAAGCCAGCGGATACCCATCAGAATATTCGTCTTGCCCGCGTTGTTGTAACCGATGAGGGCGGTGAAATCACTTAAAGGAAAAGTCCCGTGCCGGATGGAGCGCAGGTTCGAAATCGTAATGGAGCACAAGTGTAAGGACTGCTGCATACCGCTAAACTAAATAAAACTATGCCCTTTAAAGTGAAATTTTCGCATTTTTCGGATGTAAAGCCACCGCGGACACTTCAGCGGACGGGTCCGCGGAAATACGCGCGGCAGAGCCCGCCGTTTTCTTTTAAATTTCCGCCGAACCCATTAAAAACCGGTATCCCATGTCTGATCTGCTTCAATTTCTTAAAGACGTTCCCGTTGTCGGCATTCTCCGCGACATTCCCGGCGGTGAAGAATCCGCCTGCATCAAGGCCTCCGCAGAGGCGGGACTCAAGGCCATCGAAGTCACGATGAACACAAGCGGAGCGCCGGCGATCATCCGCGCGCTCAAAAAGGTAGCGGCGCCTTACGGCATGCGCGTCGGCGCCGGAACCGTCCGCACGCTGCAGAACCTTAAAGACGCACGGGAAGCGGGCGCGGAATTCATCATCGCCCCGGCGACCATCCCCGCGGTCGTCAAAGAATGCGTCAAGGCGGACATCCCAGTCATTCCCGGAGCGCTTTCCCCCACGGAAGTGGAGAGCGCTTACGAACTCGGCGCGGCCTGCGTCAAGGTGTTCCCCGTGGGCGCCGTCGGCGGACCCGCGTACATCCGCGACCTGCGCGGGCCTTTCCGCGACATTCCACTCCTCGCCTGCGGCGGAGTGAACGCGGCGAACGCAGCCGATTACCTGAAGGCGGGGGCGAACCTGCTCTCCTTCGGCGGCAGCATATTCAAGCCGGAACTTATGAAAAAAGGCGACTGGGAAACCATCGGGCAAAAGCTCCGTGAATTCCTCGCCGCCGCAAAAAGCGCTGTCTAAAAATTACCGCTGCGTTTCCATCCGGGACTTGCAAAGGTACATCGCATCGTCCGCGGCATGGAGCATGTCGTCCACGCTACCGTAATCATCGGAAGAATGCACCACTCCATAAGCGAAGGAAGCCATGCGGGACGCTATCGCGATCTTGGAAACTTCGAGGCTCATGCGGTCCACGCATATATTCGCGCCTTCTTTTTCCGTGTTGGGGCAAAGAATCATGAATTCATCTCCGCCCATACGGAACAGCATATCGGATTCGCGGAGCACCTTGCGCACCGCCGCGACGACAGAACACAGAAACATATCGCCCGCCTGGTGCCCGAACAGGTCATTCACCTGTTTGAAGGCATTCAGATCAATGTAGATGAGCGCGAAATGCGTGCCGTAGCGTTTGCAGCGGGAGAACCATTCCCGGAGCGTGAACAGGGCGTGGCGGCGGTTGTAGGTCTGCGTCAGATCATCGGTGAGGGACATCTCGCGGATCTTGCGGAGCGTCTGAGCCATGCGTATATGCACGTTCACGCGGGCGAGCAGAATCTCAGGGAAGAAATGCCGGCATACAAAATCGCTGCCGCCGGAACGGAAACCGTTCATAACGCTCGCCTCATCTTCTTTCGCCGTCAAGAAAATGACGGGAAGGTCATCGATGGGGAAACGCTTGCGGATACGGCGGCACGTCTCAAAGCCGTCCATTCCGAAAAGCGCTATGTCCATAATGATTAAATCGACGCGCTGCTTTTCAAGAAGTTTTAAAACCTCTTCCCCCGATTTGCACGGAGTCGTTTCATAACCGGCAGCGTCTAGAGATTTGCAAGCGGAAGCTAAGTTCGCCGCATCTTCATCAACAACGAGAATTTTACCTTTCTTCATTTTCCAATACACCCATTCCTCGAAACAGTCACTATAAAGGGAGTGACACAGAGGCACATTTAAAATAAACCCAAAAGTCCCTATGAAATAGATTCATAAGAAATTTTACAAACACGGGCTTCCTGTTTTTCTTCACAAAAATAAAAGCGGCGGATTTTGTGAAATAAGACCTATCCGCTCGCACAAGGTGAAAAATAAGGCTAATGATTTTTTACGTTCATCGGTGAAAGAATAATCAAGCACACTGTAATAGCTCTCTAACCGCTCCACCGGAAGATTCGTCGGATAATGCGTGCGCCAAGCCACAAGAGCCCGCGCCGGATCCTCCCGGAAACGCTTCACGGAATTAGCCGTATCATCGAGAAATTTCAAAAGCAGCGGCTTGAGTTCAGGAACGAGAGCTGAACGATGAATGCTCCAGGCCCCGAAAACAAAAGGAAGCCCCTGCCACGCCTCCCACAAGGTCGCAAGGTCATACTTGTAAGGGAAACGCCCGCGCTCACCCTCAAGAAGCGCCTCGTCCCCAATGAGAAGCCACGCGTCGCAGGAATCCCGCGCACCGGCATCAGTGACGAACTCCGGGGAAATGCCGAACCGGAGCCGCGCCAGGACCTTGAAAAGCGCAATGGAAGTCGCGCTCTGCGGTGTAAGGAACACCCGCTTTGATGAGAGCCGCTCCATCGGATAACGTGAAAAAAGATCAACGGACTGAACCTCCAGCCTACAGGATGTGCAAAGGTCCGGGGCGAGGACGAACTTCTCCGGAGCAAGGGCGTAACCGAAAGAAGAGGCCGGGGCAAGATGCACGGTTCCACCGCGCAGAGCCGCGACGAGCGCGGACGGGGCCCCGTCTGTAAAGATATACTCAGGAAAAAGCCCTTCTTTGCCCAAAAAATCATAAAAGAACGGGGCACAGACCAAAAAAGGAATACGACCGATGCGCAACACCATATAAAAAAATTAACTTTTTATGCGTGTTGATATTGCAGATTTAAACCCTATTCATTTCATAAGATCAGAATGTCAAAATTTCATGTAAAGAAAACGTCCCTCGGCGAGAACGACAAGAGCCTCATCCTTAAAGGCAAAATCACCGAAGGTGCGATCGATAAAGGAATGACCATTGAAATTCCTATCACGGCAGCCGCGACCGTTTCAATGAAGATTCACGATGTCGTACATTTCGATCATCAGCATGATGAAGATAAGCGCGACGGCCTCGTCCTTGATTTCACGGACGATCCGGATGCGCTGGACATCGTGCTCGATCTTAATATCGCAGACGAAGATCTGAGCGTAAAATAACCCGGACCACGGGACGGAGTCTGGAAGGGAATCAAAGCTCTACAAGGAGCCCGGCGCGCACGTATACGTAATTCCCGTAGTGCTTTTTAGCAAGGGATTCGTAACCGCCGAGAATGAGGATGGAAGAGTTGTCCCCGTTCTTTATATCCAGGCCGCCCCCGAATTTCCACATCCACTGCGCGTCATCGCCGAAAGCGTAACCGCCATCGAGCGTAACCACCGGAAGCACCTGACTTCCGATAGGCAGCCGCACCCAGAGACTCGCAAGCGCCGGCACGAGTCCGACGTCGCCGAGCTTCGTATAGCCTGAGCCAAGCCCGACAAGCACCATCTGATCAATGTGATACCACACGTGGCCCGCCACATCGAGATTGAAATCCGTAAGGCCGTCCGTCGGATTAAGGACGCCTGCCGAAATGTCTGCAGTGAACCCGGCATGCGCCGGCGTTACAGACAAACTAAAAACAACGCCCGCAAGGAGCAGAATGGAGAGGGGCTTTGACACGGGACCCGGTTCATCACCGCGAGCTTCCCGCGCCCAGCCGCCCCCTTGTTCCCGCTTGAAGGAAAGGAAAAAGCCCTTGAGCATTGCAAAATTCATTAGCAGGAAGTAGTATGCGCTTTTGGAAAGTTTCGTGAGCGCCACGAGCATGAACGAAGCCATCAGAGCAAAAGAGAATATGTACACCGGGTTCCGCATCGGAAGCAAAAATACGTTTACGATGAAAAGAGCGATCCCAAGCTGCGGCGTGAACCATCGCAATAATTTGTGCGAAAAAAACATATAGGCGAGAAGGGGGTGAACCGGATTTAGAAGCGGCAGGTAAGAATGCAGATAATTGTAA
>JBAYFD010000024.1:0-13405 GCA_041667365.1 Fibrobacteraceae bacterium
ACGGAAGTCAAGCCTGCGCTCGCTGATGGTACCTGGCCTCCGGGCCCGGGAGAGTAGGTCGCCGCCGGATCCTCGGGGTCCTTTCCCTAACGGGAGAGGACCCCTTTTTCGTTTTAAAAACAAAGTATCGCTTTTGTTCGGGAATCCTCGTCATTCCGTGACTTTTATCGTTGCTTAAAAAGAAAGGAATATCTATTTTCCTTTAGTAATGTCACGACTGAAATTGTCACTATTGCTGTTTGTTAAAGAGCCTTTTTCCTTGCTGGGTGCGACTCCCGTGGAAGAAGTGCGCCAGTTCGTGATGGAATTGAAACGATTTTTAGAAGAGACTCGATCTAGAGTTTCTCTTTTTTTGCCGGGGGGCATCTTACAGCTCATCGTTAAAAAATTTCCAGAAGAAGTCCTCTGGATGCGGGATGCCTTGGCCAAGGGTCGCCTGGAAATGCTCGGCGGCGGCTATACGGATGCGATGCTCCCGCTTTTTCCGACGCGCCTCCAGAATTTTCAGCTTCAGAAGCATAGAGAATGTCTTGAAAAGTATTTCATGACTTATCCGGAAGGATATTTCAATTCTTCGCTCGCCTGGGAAATCGGAATGACTGAAACATTGGCTAACCGCGGATTCAGTTATGCGTTGGTCGGTGAGGAGGGCTTGCGTGAAACGTTCGGCGTTTCTACGCGTATTTCCGGATGGTTTGTCGCAGAGGACAGAGGCGTGCCGATGCGGCTTGTTCCAGTCGCTTTGGATTTGAGTGACGCGGAGTCGCTTGGTGCCATGGGTATTGCCGATAAGCTGAAAGTGTTTCCGGAATCCGATGCTCATTGGATCAGTCAGGCGGAAGTTCCGCTGTCCGGAGTGAATGCCGTGTCCGTTTTTTTCTCCGCCTTGCGTAATGCGTTTCTGGAAAATGGAATACAGAGCTGGACCGTGTCGCGCATATTCGAACAGCGGCTTTCGGGCGGAAAAGTCAATTTGATGAGTTCCGTCAGCTGTGCCGCGGCGGGACTTCCTCCGGCGTCGCGCACGTGCCGGGAGCTGCTGATCCGCAGGCCTGAAGTAAATTTCTTGCACAAGTCGCTGTTGCTCACGGAGCGCCATGCGGAAAATGAGCTTCAAGGAAAGGAACTGCACGAAATACAGAATATGCTTTTGCCGGCGATGGCTCCCCGTTATTATGCGAACCTCTACGGGAACGAAGGCGTGCGCAGTCCGGGGGTCCGGTGGAAAGGCAATCAGATGCTTATCCGCGCGGAATCCCATGCCGCAAAGCTTGCGCATTCGGCGGAGCGCAATCTGGAGATTGGCGACTTTCTGATGGAAGGGCATCGACAGGTTCTTTTAAATAATCCGCATATTTCCTTTTTGCTGGACGCGCAGCGCGGAGCTTCTCTCCGTTCATTGATATATAAGCCTTCAGAGGTGAACCTTGTTGGTTCTTTGCGGCAGGACGGCGGAATTTCCTACGCCTTTTACGATCATCTGCTCGAAAGTTCCCGGATGGATGCCTCCGCTTTGGATTCCGTGCTGGAAGATCGCTCCCATGCGTTGAATGCGCCTTATGAATATCAGCTGGTCCGTGGAAAGAGACAGATGACGCTTTGGATGAGTTCCGAACAGGTTGCGTCACTTTCCGCGAAACGCTATGTGTTTCATCTGGATAAGATCTTTACCGTGGATTCTTCCGCGGCTGCTTTAGGCTTGACTTACACGCTTTCAAATGCTACGCTGTCGGAATTTCAGGGTCTTTTCGGTACGGAACTGAATCTGGGAATGCGCACGTTCGACCGGAAAACACATCTTGTGAAGATCAATGGGCGCAAAGTCCCGTTCGATGAACTGATCTCGCGTCTGCATTCCGGAGTGAGTATGCTGGACTTCAAAGATGGACTTCTTTCGTATGCATTCCGCTTCACGTTCAAAGTTCCGGTCAATGTCCTTTTGAGCCCGGTGCTCGGCGCTGCGCCGAATTCCGCCGCGCCCAACATTGTGCAGGGCCTGCGCCTGTTCTTTTTCCGTGAATTGATGATGAAGGCACAAGGGAAAGAAGAATTCCGGCTGGAAATGAAATTAGCGAAGAGAGGAATTTTCTGGTGAAAGCGGATCCTGTAGATTTATTCGTTGAGGAATCGGGGAGTGAGGTCTATATCAGACTTCGCGGCATTCTGGGCGTGTCGCAGCTGGAGGCCCTCCGGGAAAAACTTTATATGCTCATCGAAGGCCCGGGAAAACTGTGGTTCGTCGATATAGAGAAGGTGCAGTTCACGGATCCGGCGTACCTGACGCTTTTTCTGGATTGTCTCAACCGCGTGCGTAAGCGGGAGGGCGCTTTAGTCCTGATTTTTGCAAATGCGGGGAATAGACGTTTCTTCGCTCCGTATGCACAGATTTTTGAGATTTACCCTAGCCGGGATGCTTACCGGCGTTCCGGAATTCTGAAGCGCATAGAACATGTTGGCGTGACGTACCGCAAACGGACGGGACTCCGCCTGAGTCCGGGGATCGCCGCGGTGCTTGCCGTTCTCCTCATCGGGTGGGTGCTTACGCTTCTTTCCATTATCCGGCAGCAGGATGCGGAAATCCGTACGCGGCAGGCCCGCGTGCTCGAACTGGAAACGCAGAAAAAACAGTTCGTCCAGGAAATCGATGACCTCCGGGCGATGGTCGGTCCGCTCCGCCATCTGGGCCTGGTCGATTCTTCGTCCGCGAAGACTTACGGAAAGGCCGGCGAATGGGTCCACTATATGGAAATGCTGGAGAGCTATCGCCGTGGCAAGGAATAACGTCCGCATATCGACTGCGCTCGCTATTGCCCTATCCTTCGTGGGCGTCATTGTCCTTACGGTGTTCTTGTTCCTCTGGTGGCATGATGCCCGCGCGCTTGATGAACTTTCCATGAAGGAAATGCAGCTCCGTAAGGAGTTGATACAAATTAACAGTTATGCGTCCTGGACGGATAATTATTACAGGACATATAAAGCTTTGAACTCCCTCGTCGGGAGCAAAATGAGCGACCATAAAAAGATCCGGCTCACGGAGCGGATCTGGATGATTTCCAGGAACTACAATTTTGATCCGCTGCTTATTCTCGCAGTCGTTTCCACGGAGAGCCGGGGAAACCCGAAGGCCCGCGGAAGAAAAAATTCGGGCGAGGAATCCGGGGCCTATGGACTCATGCAGTTAAAGGTAGAAACGGCGCGGCACATCGGCGCACGTTTCGGAATAGACATTCAGAACGAGCAGGACCTGCTTCGTCCTGAGGTGAATGTCGTCATTGGTTCCGCATACCTTATGCGGCTTATCGGGCGATATGGAGACCTGCAGCGCGCGCTCATCGCCTATAACGAAGGCCCGGCGGCTTTGGAAAATAAGCTGAGGAAAAAATCCAGTCTCCGCTCCCTTTATTATGAAACGCTCCTCACTGAATACCGCCGTCTTGTCGCCGTGACGGGCGGCAACCGCACTCCGCCATCTTCTTTTTTCTAAATTCAGGCGGATGCTTCTGCGAATTCTGTCACTGTGCTTCTTATGCGCCTTTTCCGCTTTCTCCGCGGAAGTGCATTATGATTGCGCGCAGTTCGTAAAGGAAGGCCTTGCCCGTGATCCCCAGCTGGCGGAAACCCGTTTTTCTACGGATGAAAAGCAGAATAAACTCAGCGCAATTAAATACGGGGCGATTCTTCCGAAATTCGAAGCGGACATGCTCGTGGGCCCCGCTCCGGGTCTTAAGGATGCTGTCAATGACTGGGGCGATACCGTGGAAACCTGGGACTTTACGAAGATGGGCCCGTTCTTTGGCGCGCAGGTCAAGGCTGTTCAGCCCCTCAATTACGGACAGTACAAAGTCGGCAAGAAAGCCGCCGAAGCGGATCTCCGCCAGCAGCAGATGATGGTCGCAGGCGCGGAGAATGACAAGTCCGTGGAACTGCAGGGCTATTACTACAATTACCTTTATGCGCAGGAGATGCTGAAACTTGCGCAGGATGCGAAGACACAGGTGGACAAGGCCTATGCTAAAATGGAAGAAGCCTTGGACGAGGACGAAGATGATGATGAGGAAGATTCTGCGGACAGCGCCTCTTCCGGGAAGAAGAAGGGAAAGGTCTCGCAGATGGATTTCCTGCAGCTCAAGGCGCAGAAGCATGTCGTCGATGAAGCGATGATCGACGCGCAGAGCGGGCTTGATCAGCTGAAGCTCGCGGTGAAGTTCTCGCTGAATCTGCAGGACGGGGATACGTTCGCCCCGGCGGATTCCTCTTTGACGATGCGTCCAGAATCGCTTCCGAGCCTCGATGATGCAAAGAATATGGCTTTGAGCCGCAGTCCGGAACTCAAGCGCCTCAATGCCGGGCTTTCCGCGCGCAGCTATCAGATGGAACTTGCGGAAACGAAACTCGGCCCGGAATTTTTCATCATGGGGGAGTTCACTTATGCGAAGTCATGGGCGGGGAGCCGCAAGGAAATTCAGAAGGACGCTTTCGCACAGGACGCGGTGAATAAAATTACGGGCACGGTCGGTATCGGCATGCAATATAAACTCAATTTCTGGAACAGCTGGGAATCGTATAAATCAGCGCGTTCCGATTACCGCGCGCTTAAACTGAAAGGTAATTACGCCGCGGAAGGCATTCAGATGCGCGTCGAGGAACAGTATCTCAAGGTGACTGCGCTCAAGGCGAAAGTGGAAAGCCTGGATGAAAGTATGCGCGCCTCCGCCGCGATTCTCAAAGGGGCGGCGATACAGTACGACCTTGACCCTTCGGACACGGGACCGCTCGTCTCCGCTTACAAGCAGAATTTGGAACTTCAGAAAGATTATTACTCTGCAGTTTGTAAATACAACATCGCTTTTGCGGAACTCTTAAGCCGCATAGGCATTCCGCTTTCGGAATATCAATCGCTTCAAGGAGAGTCAAAATGAATTTCAAAATCATAGCCGCAGTCTGCGCGTTCGCATGCGCTTCCGTTTTCGCCGCGGAATCGCCGACGCAGGTCGTTCAGAAAAAAGATGCGGAACTCCAGTTGCTCATCCGCAAGTCAGCCCTTTCCGCCAAGGAAAAGGAGCGTATCAAGGGCCTCCTCAGCGATGTGTTCGACTTTGAACTCCTTGCGCAGAAATCCCTCCCGGCTGCGACATGGAAGTCGATGGACGATGCGACCCGCGCCAAGTTCGTTTCGGAGTTCCAGCGCATGGTCCGCAATTCGAGCGCGAAGAAATTGGAGATGTACCGCACGGACAGCACCCGTTATGATGCTCCGAAAATGACGAAAAATAACACGGAAGCCCGCCTTGCCGCGCATCTTTGGTACAAAGGGAAGCAGACCGTCCTCGAATACCGTATGACGCTCAAGGACGGCAATTGGATGGCGTGGGATCTCGTGATTGATGATCTATCCACGGCGCGCAATTATAAGGAACAGTTCGGAAAGATTCTTGAGACGAAGAGCATTCAGGACTTGATTGAAATCCTCCGCAAGAAAGCGGACGCCGTGGAGTAATGCTCCAGGGATTCATCATAGCGGCGCTGCTTCTCGCGGCGCTTATCCTTTTTTTCCCGGTTCCCGTCCGGTTCGTGTTCCTCGTATCCCGCAAGGAGAAATTGTGGGAGGTGCGCGTTTTTCGCCGGACGTTTTTGAAAGGCGAGTCTGAGAGCGGGAAGGAAGATCCCGTTGAAGCGGAAAGTCCTCCGGCGAATAGCGGGATGGAACGCGGCGGGGCGCTGGAGAACGAACCCGTGGAAGAAATTAAAATCCCAGAGCGCAACCGGGCGCAGTTGGAAACGCCGGTCGTTGCAGCCGTTTCGGACGCGCCTTCCGCGGAAGCGCAGAAAGAGGAGCAGGATGAAGAATACATCGCCAAAAAGAAAAATGACCGCGAATTTTTTTCCGTCATCCTTTCCCCGGATTTCACGCGGGGCATTTTAAAACGGTTCTGGAAACTCTGCCGCTATTCCTTTAAGTTGTTCCGTTGCGAGTTCGAGGATGTCACCATTGAAGGCGTCCGCCTGGATTATGTGAAAATGGGCTACTTGCAGGGCGCATGCAGCTTTATTTCCGGATTGCTTCCGTTGTTCAGAAACTGGAATGTGCAGATGGACTGGTGCCGTGACAAGGAAAAGAAAGCGCATGGAATCGTTCTCGTACGCTTTACTGTTTTGCGGATGCTGATAGCCGCCTTCGGCGCAATAGCGCTCGGCTTGTGGATTTTCTGGAAATACCGCCGCGGTAAAAAACGCTACAGGGAACACCCGGAGACGCTCCGGCTCGTATTCTGGCGCCGCTTTGTCCTAGACTTTTTAGCTCCGGAGAAATAATGCCAAAACTCACTGTGGAACGGCTCCTTGCGGGCCTCGGATTCGGTTCGCGCAAGGAATCCCGCGCTTTAGTGCGCATGGGTGTCGTAAAAATCGCGGACAGGGAAATTGAGGATCCGTTTGAGGAACTGGATGTCCGTCCAGAAACTATCGAAGTGAATGGCGAAGAGGTTCCGACGACTGAAACTTTGTATGTAATGCTGAACAAACCGCTCGGCTATGAGTGCAGCCATGCGCCGCGGGATCATGAATCCGTGTTCGCGCTTATCCCAGAGCGGTTCCTCGCGATGGGAATCAATGCGGTGGGCCGTCTGGACGCGGAATCCACGGGGCTTCTGCTTCTTTCGAACCAGGGAGAATTCGTTCATCGCATCGAGAGCCCGCGCAAAGGCAAGGACAAAACTTATATCGCGACGCTCGCCCGTCCTTTTGACGATGCGCAGAAGGCGAAACTCCTTGCGGGCGTTATGCTCAATCAGGAACCGGAACCGCTCGCGGCTCATTCCGTGAAGGCGCTCGGGGAGCTTGAAGTTGAAATATCCATCGGCGAGGGCCGCTACCATCAGGTGCGCCGGATGTTCGCCGCGGTGGGGAACCACGTCGAGACGCTCCGCCGCGTTTCCATCGGCGGAATAACGCTTGATCCTTCGCTTGAACCGGGGAAATGGCGGTTCCTTACGGATGCGGAAGTCGCTTCGTTGTAATCCTTACTTTATGCGCATTTGCGCATGACAGATAAATTTGTAATTAACTTTTTTCAGCCGATCATTCGGCTGATTTTTCTTTGACGGGTTCCGCTTCCGGAAGTGCCGTGTCAACCTGATTTTCCAGGTCGAACTGTGCGATGCGGGCTTTGATTTCCGAAGAGAACTTGAAGGTGGGCACTGTGCGGCTTTCGAGGCGTACGGTTTCGCCGGTGCGCGGATTGCGCGCGGGGCGGGCCTTGCGTTCCTTGCAGGCGAACGTGCCGAAGCCGCGGATCTCGATGGTGCGGCCCTGTGCGAGCGATTCGCCCACGAGTGTGAGGAATTGCGCAATGACGACTTTTATATCATTGCGGATGCAGCCCGTAGAGCGGGCGATGTCCTGGATTAAGTCCTGTTTAGTCACGTTTGCCACGTCCAAAATATAGGTACTTCACGAGGAAAATCTACTTTTGTGGCTCGAAATCCCGAATTTTTCCGGCGAGAAATCGGGCACAGGATGTGAATAACTCAGCGAATAGGGTGGATAACTGTTGAAAACTGAAAAACTTCCCCCGCGGCGCAGTTTCCGGCTACGGAATTTGGAGGTCTCCCCGAACACGGTGCTTTCTCCGATGGCCGGAGTCACGGACCCGCCGTTCCGGCGTCTCTGCCGGGTGCTTTCCGGCAACCGCATCGGGCTCCTCGTGTCGGAGTTCGTTTCGACGGACGGCTCCCGGCTATTCAGCCTCAAGGGACACCGGCAGCTGATCTTCTACCCTGAGGAACGTCCGTTCGGAATTCAGATTTTCGGGCGCGACCCGGACCGCATGGCGGACGCCGCGAAAAAGATTGAGGAACTCCGCCCGGATTACATAGAAATTAACGCCGGCTGCCCCGTGCCGAAAGTCGCGGGAAAAGGCGGCGGCGCTGGCCTTCTGAAAGACTTGCCCCGGCTCGCTGCCGTCATCCGCGAAGTGAAGAAGAACATCACCGTGCCGCTCACGCTCAAATGCCGCACGGGCTGGGACGAGAATGGCATTAACGTGCTGGAGACCCTTGCGATCGCGGAAGGCGAAGGCGCGGAACTCCTGACTGTGCACGGGCGCACGCGCGTCCAGGGCTATAACGGGTTCGCGGACTGGGACATCATCGGGGAAGTCGCGGCGCGCGCGAAGATTCCCGTAGTGGGGAACGGGGACGTTTCGAGCGTGGATGTCGCGCGGGAACGTCTGGAGAAGTATCCTGTCGCGGGCGTGAGCATCGGACGCGCGGCGATGCACAATCCCTGGCTGTTCGGGCAGATCGCTGATGCGTGGGAAGGCAGGGCGCCGCGCGAGATCCCCGTGGCGGACGCGCTCTCCGTGTTCCGTACGTACTTCGGTTATATGATGGATGACGGCCTCCCCGTGGAAGGTTCCCTCGGCCGTTTGAAGCAGCTGGCGGCCCGTCTCTGCAAGGGCATTACTCCCATTGCCCCGGAACTCCGGCCCGCGCTCCTCACGAGCCTGACTCCGGAGGAACTTTTCGCCCGCGCGGAAGAATTTATCCGGAATGACCGCGCGGAGGAATTCCATTTTTCCCCGGAACGCCTAGTGAATCTGAACGGGCGCAAGGAAACGGACATTACATTCGGACGGCAGTTCAAGTAAGAAAAGGATTGCCCGCGCTATTTTAATGTCATTGTCGGCGAAGCGGAACAAACCGGTGTTTTAAAACAGAAAAATCCGGTCTGTGCCGGAGCTTTCTATATAAAGTTGTACGTCCGTCACACCTTGATGACTGTGTCCTTTGCGAGAACCACGATACCGGATTCCGTCACATGGAAAAGCTGACGGTCGCGGTCAATGTCGTATCCGATCTCGAAGCCGGCGGGAATGTGAAGCCCTTTTTCAATGATCGCGCGCCGGACTTTTGCGCCGGGCCCGATCGTCACGTCCGGGAAAAGGATGGATTCTTCGACACGAGCGTCCTTCTGAATGGATACGCCCGGGCTGAGAACGCTCTTCACGACCGTGCCGCCGCCGATGATGCAGCCTGCGGAAACGACGGAATCGATCGCCGCGCCGGGAGTCATGCCGTCGCCGCCGCCGAAGAATTTCGCCGGGGGCTGGTTCCAGTTGTACGTGCGGATGGGCCAGTAATCGTTGTAAAGGTCAAACAGCGGATTTTCCGCGCAGAGATCCATGTTCGCTTCGAAGAACGCGTCGAGTGTTCCGACGTCCCTCCAGTAGCCTTTGGTCTTTGCCTGTTCGCCGCGGACGATGTTCGTGTTGAAGTCGTAGACGTACACAGGGTATTCCGGGTAAAGCGCGGGAATCACGTGCTTGCCGAAGTCCGTCGCTCCGTTCTTAGATGTATTGAGAAGTTCGCGGACAAGGAACTTGCTAGTGAAAAGATAGTTGCCCATGCTCGCGAGGCACCAGCCGGGGCGCCCGGGCATCTGCTTCGGTTCCTTGGGCTTTTCCTGGAAACCGATCATGCGGTTGTCGGAGTCCACTTCGATAATGCCGAATTCGCTTGCTTCCTCCACCGAGACCGGAATCGCCGCGATCGTGAGGAGCGCCGCGCGGCTCAGGTGGAAGTTGATCATCTGGTTCACATCCATTTTGTAGATGTGGTCACCGCCGAAAATCGCAACGAGGTCAGGCTTCTCGTCCGTGATGAGATTGATGTTCTGGAAAATCGCGTCCGCGGTGCCCTTGTACCAGTCGCCGCCTGTGCGCATCTGCGCGGGGACGAGGTCCACGTACTGATCGAGGCTCGGATTCAGGTTCCATGCTGCGGAAATGTGCTTGTTCAGCGAGTCGGACTTGAACTGCGTGAGCACCTTGATCTTGAAGATGCCACTGTTGATGAAATTGTTGAGCACGAAGTCGATGATGCGGTAGGTGCCGCCGAAATGCACTGCGGGCTTCGCGCGGTCGCGTGTGAGGGGCTGGAGGCGGCTGCCCTGGCCGCCGGCCATGATCATGTAGAGCGTATTTTTGTTGTGTTCACGATAAGACCACATAAAACGATCATTCCTTTCTGACGATATAATCAAAAATTTTTTTTGTCCTAGGTTTAATCTATTCTTTTTATTCTCAATAAGTTGCGCAAAAAACGCGTTTTTTAGGGGAAAAATAACTGATGAAAATCATCGCGCGGCCGTGGCTTTTTCTACATTATGGCCACTATAAGACAGATCGTAATGTCAGTTAACCCTCAAGGAGATGAAATGTCCCTTACGAAACATACCAAGTTGAATGCCTGGATCGATGAGATCAAGGCGATGACCGAGCCGGAAAACGTCGTGCTTTGCGATGGCTCCCAGGCCCAATATGACAAGCTTATGCAGGAAATGGTCGAAGCCGGCCTTGCTACGAAGCTCAATGAAAAAGAGCTTCCGGGCTGCTTCCTTTTCCGTTCTGATCCGTCCGACGTGGCGCGCGTAGAAGACCGCACGTTCATCTCTTCCGTGAAGGAAGAAGATGCCGGTCCGACCAATCACTGGAAGGATCCTAAGGAACTCAAGGCTGAAATGAAGGCTTGCTACAAGGGCTCCATGCACGGACGCACGATGTACGTGATTCCGTTCTCCATGGGCCCGGTCGGTTCCCCGATCGCGAAGATCGGCGTTGAACTCACCGACTCCGCTTACGTGGTGCTCAATATGATGATTATGACCCGCGTCGGCAACAAGGTCCTCGATGTGCTTGGTGCTGATGGCGAATTCGTCCCGTGCCTCCATTCCGTCGGCAAGCCGCTCGAAAATGGCGCCAAGGACAACGGCGTATGGCCGTGCGCTCCGATCGAGAAGAAGTACATCTCGCAGTTCCCGGAAGAGAAGACCATTTGGTCCTATGGTTCGGGCTACGGTGGAAACGCTCTGCTCGGCAAGAAGTGCTTCGCCCTCCGTATTGCGACGACTCTCGCCCGCAAGGAAGGCTGGCTCGCTGAACACATGCTCATCCTCAAGATCACGTCCCCTGAAGGCGTCGTCAAGCACGTCTGCGCCGCGTTCCCTTCCGCTTGCGGTAAGACGAACCTCGCCATGCTCATTCCGACCATTCCGGGCTGGAAGGTCGAAACGATCGGTGACGATATTGCGTGGATGAAGCCGGGCAAGGATGGTCGTCTTTATGCGATCAACCCGGAAGCGGGTTTCTTCGGCGTCGCTCCGGGCACCAACTACAAGACTAACAAGAATGCGATGATTTCCGCGTCCAAGAACACCATCTTCACGAACGTCGCTCTTGAAAAAGACGGCACCGTGTGGTGGGAAGGCATGGACAATCCCCCGAAGGGCGAACTCATCGACTGGCACGGAAAGGCCTGGAACTATCCGGCGAACGGCAAGTCCGAAAAGGGCAAGGAAGCCGCTCATCCGAATAGCCGCTTCACCGCTCCGGCAAAGAACTGCCCGGCTCTCGCCGCTGACTGGGAAGACCCGAAGGGCGTTCCTGTCGACGCGATCCTGTTCGGCGGTCGCCGTCCGAGCACCATTCCTCTGATTCATCAGTCCCTCAACTGGAACCATGGCGTGTTCATGGGCTCCATCGTCGGTTCCGAAGTGACCGCCGCCGTGATCTCCGACAAGGTCGGTCAGGTCCGCCGTGATCCGTTCGCCATGCTGCCGTTCTGCGGATACAACATGGGTGACTACTTCGCGCACTGGATTGAAATGGGCAAGGCTCATCCGGACAAGATGCCGAAGATCTTCTTCGTCAACTGGTTCCGCAAGACTAAGGAAGGCAAGTGGCTGTGGCCGGGTTACGGCGAAAACTCCCGCGTTCTGAAGTGGGTCTGCGAACGCTGCGACAATAAGGGCAAGTTCGTGGAAACTCCGATCGGTTATATGCCGACCGCCGATGCCATCGACCGTCCGGAAGGCGTTTCCGCCGACGACATGAAGGAACTCCTCTCTGTCGATAAGGAAGGCTGGCTCAAGGAACTCAAGGATGTGGATGAAAACCACTATCCGAAGTTCGGCAAGCACCTTCCGAAGGAACTCTCCGAGATCATCAAGCTCATCGAAGGTCGTCTCCAGAAGTAATTCTGCGAGTATTTACAAACTTGAAAAATCTCCTGCGGTGATGCCGCAGGAGATTTTTTGTGGTGTATTTCCTTTATCCAGATAAGGGGATTATATTACTACAGGACTTCATATCCTATACGAGAAAACAATGGAGGCGCTTGTGAAACGGACTTTATGCGTTTTATGTCTCATCTTCTTGTTCCTCTCCGCCTGCTCTGATGACGGTTCCGGCTCGGTTTCTTTGGACAACGGAGAATCCGGTGGTGTTTTTTATTCCGCTTCGGGCCATAGCCCAAAACTGATGTCCGCAGTAGGTGGGGACTATCTGGTCTTTTCCGATTCCGTGAATGGCACGTCCGCAGTCTCTTGGACGGATCTGCATACCGGAAAGACATTCACGCTTCCGCTTGGAACGACGGCGGCCATTAAGGAACTGTCCTCTCGCGATGATGGCCGCGTGGCTTGGATCGTTGACGGGAGACTGCTGAGTCTGGATATTGCACGGACATCTCTTGCCGGGGATACTTCGGTTACGGAAAGTCTGGATACTCTGGCTTCGGGTATTGTTTCCCCTAGAGGACTCGCGATGGATTCCGCCGGAGTCTACTGGGGCGATAGCACTTCTGTAATGGGGCTTGCTTTTTCAGACGGGATGCCGGATTCGGCATCGGAGCCCGTGACCCTCGCCTCCGGGGTCGGGGCGCTCCTGCGGGTTGCGGTCTCGGACGGCTGGCTTTATTTTGTCGAGTCTTACGACCGGCCCGGCGGGAAGATTATGCGCATGGATCTTGACGGATTCCCGGGAACCGTGCCTTTCGCGGAATCGTTTGCGGATTCACTTGGCTCGCCGTATGACATTACTTTTACAACGGACAACGTCTGCTGGGGAGAAATCTATGCTCCGGCTGCTATTTGGTGCAAGTCCAAGGATGGAGGATCCGCATGGGAGGTTTCTCCTGATTTTCCGATTCCCCTGACTGTGTCCGCGCTGGGCTCTTCGGGCAATACGCTCTTTTACCGGGACAGTATTTACATTCTTCGCTATTCCACGGACGGCAGTGACTCGAATGGCGTGGTGGCGAAAGTTTCCGGGGTTTACTCGTCGTCATTCAGCGAAAATTTTGTCGTTGCGGACGGTACGCTTTACTGGCGTGACGGATATGATATCCGCAGTGTTTCCGCATCCAATGCGATTGATTTTTCTTCGCCGGTGAGCGGCTCCACGAAGTGTCAGTACAGTTATAATGGCACGGCGTCCACATACGGCGGCGCTTATTTCGGGCAGTTCGTGTACAAGACAAGACTCAATGACACGTCCGCTTGGACTTCGCGCGCGATTTCAGTGAATCTGACGATGAACTGCGTCGCTAAAATGGACACGGGTACGGTG
>JBAYFD010000025.1:0-13396 GCA_041667365.1 Fibrobacteraceae bacterium
GGCTTCGACTATGCCGGCGCTGTCGGCGACTGGAACATTGTCCCGAAGATGGTGATGTGGGCGGGGGCTCGTCGACGGTGATTACGGAAACGGACGCCTGGTCTCCGCGCACGGCAGTGCATCAGATTAAAGGTAATTTCGGATATTGGCGGACTTTCTTGAAATGTGTAAAAAATGAAGCAAAATATTGAATGATATTTCATTAGACCTTTTATTTATCGCCTTCGTGACCGATTGGCGTGTAAAAATTATATCTTTGGGTGGATGAGTGTCGCGATAGACAAATTATTCGACTACGATAACTTCCGCACATTCCTCAAGGATTACTTCGAGGAGCAGAAGCGTATGCGCGCCATATTCTCGCACCGCTTCTTCGCGGCGAAGGCGGGCTTCAGCTCGTCTTCCTATTGCCTGAACGTGATCCGCGGCCGGTTCAATCTCACGCCGAAGTCCATCGAGAAAATGGCAAAGGCGATGGACCTTGACAACCGCCAGCGCGCCTATTTCACTGCGCTCGTGGAATACAATCAGGCGAAGCGCCCCGAAGAACGGGACGCGGCCTGGAATCAGATCGTGCAGATTCGCACGCAGAATGAATTTGTCCATCTTTCCAAGGATCAGAAGGACTATTTTTCCAAATGGTATTATCCGGTGCTCCGCGAGCTTGCCGTGCATCCGGACTGGGATGGCGACATCACGCATCTCGCCCGCCTTTCCGACCCCGCGATTTCCACGGAAGAAGCGCGCATCGGCCTTGCGAACCTTGAGAACTGGGGACTCATCGCCAAAGGCGAGGATGGAAAGTATCACCGCACGTCGCTTATGCTCGACGCTTCCGGAGTTTCCCCGATGGACCTCCGGCAGATCCGCCGCGAGTACATTCAGCACGGTATTGGCGCCGTGGAATCCAAAAAATCTTTCGAACGCTTTGCGACCTTCACGACGCTTGCGATGAGCGCGTCTTCTTATGATTACGCGGTCCGCGTGCTTGAGGAGGCGCGGCAGAAGATCATCGCCCGCGCCTCGGACGACAACGTTGTGAATAAGGTGTATGAGATGATGATTCTGACTTATCCGATGAGCCGCTCCGTGAAAAAGGAGGGATCCAAATGATCCGCCCGGTTAAAATCCTTTTTGCCGCTTCCGCAGCGCTCGTCCTGGCCGCTTGCTCCAATGAGGAACATGCAGGCGGTGTCACGGATATCGGAAACGCCCTCGCCGGTGTCGTTGTGCGTGATGACGGTTCGCCCGTCGCCCGTGCGCGTGTGGTCGCCTATTACGATTCCTGGAACGAAACGTCCGCGCGGGATTCCGTGGAAACATTGTCCGACTCTTCGGGCAAATTCATTCTGGAAGGAATCCGCGATACGGCTGTCGTCCTGTTCGCTTCCGAGAAGAACGTCTGCGGCTTCGCAGTTCCGCTCGATACCATAAAGGACACGATCCGTGTCGGGAACGCGAAACGCCTTACGGGACGGGTCGCCAAGGCTACGTCCGGCCGCATGCGCATCGTGGGCAGCAGCCTGTTCGCCGAACTAGATGCGAAGGGCAACTTCGCGTTCGATTCCCTGCCTCCGGGCAAGATTTCCTTCGCGTATATCGAGCCTGCCGGAGTGCCTCTTTCGCGGTTCAATTTCCGCACGGTGGATTCGCGTGATTCCATCGCCTTGCCGGATCTTGAAAATTCAAAGGACTCTTCCTGGCTGCAACTTTCCGATGACGTCTATTATTCCGATACGGGATACGGCGGCATCGTCGCGGATGCCCCGGTGACGCCATTTGTCGCCATCGCGCTTTCCTCTGCGCTTACGGAGAACCTGTACGGATTCACGTTCCCGGTGAAGTTTACTTCCGCGAATCTGGACTTCGGCAAATTCAGCGACCCGGCGCACTTCGCCGTGCGGGACGCAAAAGGGAACCCGCTGTCGTTCAAGGCGGATTACTGGTTCCCGGCTTCCTCTGCCGGCGTGCTCTGGGTCCGGCTGGATACGCTTCCTGCGGAAACGGATACCATTACTTTGTACTTAACCGCCCGGGCGGATTCCTCCGTGTCCGATTCTGTGTTCCGGGGAAGTGACAAAATCGCGGCGGCGCTCCTGATGAACGGCGAAGAAAAAATTAAGGATGCTGTGGATTCCAATACTCAGAACGGCGTCATCGGTGCGGGCGTACAACTTTATGAAGGGCAGTACGTCGATCTCGATTCCCTCGATCCGTGCGCGGGCGATTTCACGCTTTCTATCTGGGTGTGGTGGTATGGCACGAACAATAATCATCAGATCCTCTTCTCGGAAAGATCTTCGTGGACGGATACGACTTCCCGGTTCCAATGGCATTATGATAACATCAATTCGGTGTTCGCCGCATACAACAACTACAATTTGCTGAGCCGTTTCGATTCTGTGACCGTGGATACGGGAAAGTGGGAATATCTCACGCTCGTATTCAAGAGCGGCAAGCTTTCCATGTATGTGAATGCCCGGAATGAAACGCCTTCGCCGGTGAGTTTCTGGCCTACGGAGCTCACCCATTCCGTGCCGTTCCGCGTCGGCGGCGATGAAATTGCGAATGAAGTCTGGAACGGCGTGCTCGATGAAGTCCGCGTGGATCTGACCGCGCGCTCCGATGAATGGATTCGCGCCTCCTACGAGACTCAGAAGGCCGCCGCGAACTGATTTTTTCTCTCCTCTCCAAAGAAAAAAAGCGCCGCCCCGCAAGGGACGGCGTTTTTATATGCAACGGACAAAAATTATTCGTACTTGATGACGCCGGAGGGGCAGCCTTCCGCAGCTTCTTTGATTTCCGCTTCATACTTGGAAAAATCGACGCCCGCTTTCACGGCCATCTTTTCCGGCACGGAGAAGACCGCGTCGCATACGGATTCGCAGGCGCCGCAGGAAACGCATTCGCCGTTGGATTCATCAAGCCAAACTTTAGAAATAGCCATTTTTATACCTCATTCCTTTTGCGGGTCATTTTGCCGACCCTGGGTTTCTATCCTTGAATATAACAAAAAGACGCGGCGTAAAGGACGGCGGCAGAAAATGTTTTCCTAGATTTGCGTTCACGTTTTTTAACCGAAGAGGTACTCACTGAAATGAAAAAGGTGGTCGTGAAAATCGGCGGCAGCCTGGCGATAGATGAAGCCAAGCTTTCCGCTTTCGCAGCGGCGGTCGCCGCGCTTCCGTCCGGGGATACCCGCGTGGCGGTGGTGCATGGCGGTGGCAAGGACATTAACGAGAACATCGCTCTCCTTTCGGAGAAGCCCTGTTTTATCGAAGGCTTGCGAGTAACGACACCGAGTATCATGAAGATGGTGGAGATGACGCTCTCCGGCCATGTGAACAAGAAACTCGTACGGCTTCTGCTCGGCGCGAAATGCCCCGCGGTCGGTATTTCCGGCGTTGACGGCGGACTTTTCGAAGTGAAGAAGCGCGGCGGCAAAGTGGACCTCGGACTCGTCGGCGACATCTCCCGCGTGAATCCGAAGATCGTGGAAGACCTGTGGAACGGCGGCTGGGTTCCGGTCGTGAGCCCCGTTTCCATCGGCGACGGACTGTCCTGGAATGTGAACGCGGATACCGCGGCGTCCGAACTCGCGGTCGCGCTCAAGGCGGATGCTTTCGTTCTCGTGAGCGACGTCCCCGGCGTTTTCGACGGAGCGAAGAATGTCATCCCTGAGCTGAATGAAACGACTGTTGAAAAATTGATTGCGGATGGTACGATCACCGGCGGGATGATTCCCAAGGTGCGAGAAAGCGTGAAATCCGTTTCGCGCGGCCTCAAGACCATTCATATCGTCGGCTGGAAGGATGCCGATAATTTCATCAAACAGATCAATGGAGTTTCTAATTATGGCACAATCATCCGCTGAAAATTTTCTCGCGAGCGATAAAAAGGTCATCGCTCCGCTCTACGGCAAACCGGACGTCAACTTTGTTTCCGGCGAAGGCTCTTACCTGACGGACGCTTCCGGTAAAAAATATCTGGATTTCGTGGACGGCATAGCCGTGAACACGCTCGGACACCGCCACCCGGCGGTCATCGCCGCGATCGAGGAACAGCTCAAGCATTTCATTCACCTGAGCAACCTCTACCCGAATTATCCGCAGATCCGCCTCGCGGAACAGCTCCTGGAACTCACTAAGTTCGACAAGGCGTTCTTCTGCAATTCCGGTACGGAAGCGAACGAAGGCGCGATCAAGCTCGCGCGTAAATACTTCAACCGCACCGGGCATCCGGAACGGCTGCAGATAGTGACTTTCGAGATGAGCTTCCATGGACGCACGTTCGGGGCCCTCGCCGCGACAGGGCAGCCTTCGCTCCGCGAAGGCTTCGGCCCCATGCCCGGTGAATTTGTGCATGTTCCGTGGAATGACGTTGCTGCTTTGAAAAAAGTCGTGAACGACAAGACCTGTGCGATCATGCTCGAGTCCCTTGCCGCCGAAGGCGGCGTGATGACGCTCAGCCCCGAAATAGCGAAGACCGTCAACACCCTCCGCAAGGAAACAGGCTGCTTCGTCATCGTCGATGAGGTCCAGGCGGGCCTCGGCCGTCTCGGCACGTTCCTCGGACTTTCCCGCACGGGACTTGACGCGGATTTCGTGACGCTCGCAAAGGGTATCGGCGGCGGACTTCCGCTCGGCGTGGTGCTTATGCGGCAGAAGGTCGCGGACATTCTCAAGCCCGGTGATCACGGCACGACGTTCGGCGGAAATCCGGTTGCCTGCGCGGCCGGGCTCGCGGTCGTCAAGATCGTTTCCGGACCGGCTTTCCTCAAAGCGGTGCAGGAGCGTTCCGCGGAATTCCTGGAAGGTTTCAAAAAACTTGAGGCTAAGTACAAATTCATCACCGGCATCCGCGGTGACGGACTCCTCCTCGGGCTCGCCATCGATAAAAAAATCCCGGTGGGCTCGCTTGCCGCCGCCGCCCGTGCGGAAGGCCTTCTCGTTCATACGGCCGGTGGAAACGTCCTGCGGTTCCTCCCGCCTCTTACGATATCCGCGGCGGAAGTGCGCGAAGGTCTCGAAAAGCTGGACAAGGCGCTTTCCACTGTGAAATGAGCTCATTTGACAGAAAAGCCGCCCCTGCGGGGGCGGCATTTTTTGTACCTGTATTTTTATGTATTTTTAATGTATGATCCGCCACATTTTTTTGACAATTGCCGCATTTTCTTTTTTGATGATTGCAGCATGCGGTAATGATTCCGGGACGCCCCGGCAGCCTGTGAAGAATGATGCCGCTGCGCTGTCTTCCTCTGCTGAATTGTCGTCGTCGAAATCCGCTCCCGTGACCGTATCATCGTCCTCTGAAAATGGCTACAAGCTCACTGTGCGCGGCGCTCCGGGGACGGGCAGCTTTGTCTCCGGCGCGGTCATCACTCTCAAACCCCCGGCGCAGAACGATTCCGGATCATGTTTTTCCGGTTGGAACGTCAATCCTTCCAAGTACAAGGCTTCGCTTAAAGCGCAGGGTGATTCCGCCCATTTCACCATGCCCGCGGACAGCGTCATCGTCGAAGCGACGTTCCGTTCCTGCTTTGACGGAGCGGAGAGCGTCGTCATCGGCAATCTTCGCTGGATGACGAAAAACCTGAATGTGTGGACGCTTTCCGGATCTTCCTGCTACGGCGGGAAAAACAAGAACTGCAAGGCTTACGGGCGCCTGTATAATTTTGAAACTGCGAAAAAGGTCTGCTCTTCCGGCTGGCGACTCCCGACGGATGAGGAATGGTTTGCGATGGTTTCCGCCATTGGCGACAATGCGGCGTCTAAGCTGAAGGCGCATATCGGCTGGGCCGCGGATGGGGACGACTCCGGGAACGGCTCGGATGATTTCGGCTTCGCGGCGCTTCCTTCGGGCCTGATTTATCAGGATAGTTCGATGTACCTCGGACATCATGCTTACTTCTGGACTGCGACGGAAAAGGACGCCGATGCGGCGTGGTTCCGCAGCGTCAGCTACGACAACGATGATGTCTATCGCTATTTCAATCTTAAGACGGCTCGCTATTCCGTGCGCTGCGTTAAGGATAAATGAGCGCGGTACCGCATAAATTCGCAGCAGTGCTCCCTGCCGGGGGACTCGGCAAGCGGATGGGCGGACCGCTTCCGAAACAGCTCCTCCCGTTGCGCGGCAAGCCTATGTACCGTCACAGTCTCGAAACTTTTTTGCGTCTCCCGGAAATCGCGGAGGTTGTCCTCGCGGTGCCCGCGGACTGGAAAAGCCGTTTCCTCGAAGAACTCGCTCCGGGCTGCGGCATTCCCGATGGCGAGCTTTTAAAACTCAGGATCGTGACCGGCGGCGCTGACCGCTGGCAGTCCGTGCGGAACGGGGTCAATGCCCTCGCACATTCCGATTTTGTACTTATTCACGATGTAGCGCGTCCGTTTTTGAGCGACGCGCTTGTGCGCGAAGTTTTCCGCGCCCTTGAATCGCGGGGCGCCTGCCTTGTCGCGAAACCCTGCGCGGATACGGTCAAGGTCGTCGAAAACGGGACGGTCCGCGAGACGCTCGACCGGAATAGAATCTGGCTCGCGCAGACGCCGCAGGCGTGCCGCGTGGATCTTTTAAAATCACTGTATATGAAAATGGACGCGCATCCTCTGGATTTTACTCCTACGGATGAAGCGTCCATACTTGAACATTTTCAGATTCCGGTGTCAATCGTCCGCGGCAGTGCGGAGAACGACAAAATCACTACGCCGGAAGATTTCGCCCGCTTTTCTAAATAGCGGACATTCTTAAACGAATGATCAGCCGCGTTTCCACGCGGACATCGCGGCGTTCGCCCCGTCCGCGGCCGCGGTCGTGAGCTGGTGCAGTGCCTTTGCGCGGCAATCGCCTGCGACGTAGATGCCGGATGTTTTTGTCGTGCCGTCTTCGCCCGCGACAAAGTACCCTTCCGCGTCCGTCACCGCCAGGGATGCGAATGCCGCATTGCTAGGCTCTTGCCCTATGGCGATGAACGCTGCATCCGCCGGAATTTCATCCCGCTTTTCGGTTACTTTATTGTAAATCCGGATGGAGGAGAGGTTCGCCGTGCCGAGAAATTCCTCAACGACGGAGTTCAGCACCCACTGGATGTTCGGGAGCTTCTTCGCGCGTGCGACGAGATCCGCGTCCGCCCGGAATTCTTCGCGGCGGTGGATGATGACGACGCTCGAACAGGTTGCGGCGAGGTACAGCGCATCGGTGAGCGCCGTGTTTCCGCCGCCGATGACCGCCACGGGGCGTCCTTTGAAGAATGCTCCGTCGCACATCGCGCAGTAAGAAACGCCGTGCCCGGAGAATTTTTCTTCGCCGGGAACGTCAAGGTGCCTGTGCTTCGCGCCGGTCGCAATGATGATCGCTTTCGCTTCGAAGTTTCCGTCCTCGGTGATGACCGTTTTGTGGTCTTTGCCGTCCTCGATGCGCTGGACTGTCGTAAGTTCCATCTCCACGCCGAGTTTCGTCACTTGTTCGTAGAGCCTGTCTGCGAATTCCATTCCGCTCATCACGGGGACGCCGGGGTAGTTCTCCACGGCCGGAGCCGCGGTGATCTGTCCGCCGATGCCTTCCGCGTCGAGGATGAGCACGGATTTGCCGGCCCGTGCGGCGTAGAGCGCTGCCGTGAGCCCGGCGCAGCCCGCGCCGATGACGATCAGGTCCTTCATCGGAATCAGCCTTTCACGAATTTCTTGATGTTCGAGACGTTGCTGTACTTGGTGACGACGGAACTCGCATCGACGATCACGAGGGTCGGGGCCTGCTTGATGTCGTACTGACGGCTCAGATCCGCATTGTCCTCCGCGTCGATCACCTTGTAATCAAAGTGCTCCGCGTCGAGGATGCTCTTCGCCATCTTGCAGTTCGGGCAGGTCTTTGTCGTGAAGAGGAGAGCCTTCGCGCCGAGCGTGGAAGCGACTCCGTTCCTGTTTTCGATCGCTCCGTCGTCGTGATCCGCGCAGCTGCAGGGACCCGTGTGCGTGAGCTTGGAATTCCCGATGTCGTAAAGCTTGCGGTCCTTGAATTCCTGTGCCTTGCCGTCGTTCCAGTTCTGGATCGGACGGTAGTAACCTGTGATGCGGCTGTAAGTTTCCGTAGCTTTTCCGCAGACCGGGCAGGTGGTCTGTTCGCCCACGAGGTAGCCGTGCTCCGCGCAGATGGAATATGTCGGGGAAAGCGTGTAATACGGGAGCTTGTAATTCGCCGCGATTTTCTTCACGAGTTCCGCCGCGGATTTCCAGCTCGGGAGGCGTTCGCCGAGGAACGCATGGAACACCGTGCCGGACGTGTACAGCGTCTGCAGTTCGTCCTGGATGTCAAGCGCGGAGAAAACGTCCGCGGTGTAGCCCACGGGCAGGTGCGAGCTGTTCGTGTAGTACGGAGTCTCGCCGGGCTTGCCCGCGGTGATGATGTTCGGATATAGTTCGCGGTCGTGCTTCGCAAGGCGGTAAGAAGTGGATTCCGCCGGGGTCGCTTCGAGGTTGTAGAGGTCGCCGTACTGTTCCTGATAATCGGAAAGACGGTTCCGCATGTGGTTCAGGACGCGCTTCGCGAAATCCTGGGTTTCCTTGTGCGTCAGGTCTTCGTGAATCCACTTCGCATTCAGTCCCGCTTCGTTCATTCCCAGGAGGCCGATGGTGGAGAAATGGTTGTTGAAGGAGCCGAGGTAATGATGGGTGTACGGATAGAGGTCTTTTTCCAGAAGGTCCGTGATGACATTGCGCTTGATCTTGAGGGAGCGCGCGGAAATATCCATCATCTTATCGAGGTGAGCGAAGAAATCCGCTTCGTCGTTCGAAAGGTAGGCTATGCGCGGAAGGTTGATTGTGACGACGCCGACGGAACCCGTGCTTTCGCCGCTGCCGAAGAATCCGCCGGATTTCTTGCGGAGCTCGCGGAGGTCAAGGCGGAGACGGCAGCACATGCTGCGCACATCGCTCGGCGCCATGTCGCTGTTCACGTAGTTTGAGAAATATGGAGTGCCGTACTTGGAAGTCATTTCGAACAGAAGACGGTTGTTTTCCGTCTCGGACCAGTCGAAGTCCTTCGTAATGGAGTATGTCGGAATGGGATACTGGAAACCGCGCCCGTTCGCATCGCCCGCGAGCATGATTTCGATGAACGCCTTGTTCACCATGTCCATTTCTTTTTTGCAGTCCTTGTACTTGAACGGCATTTCCTTGCCGCCGACGATGCAGTTCAGTTCCGCGAGGTCGTTCGGAACGGTCCAGTCGAGCGTGATGTTGCTGAACGGGGCCTGCGTGCCCCAGCGGCTCGGGGTGTTCACGCCGTAGATGAAGGATTCGATGCACTTCTCGACCTGCTCGTAGGGAAGGTTGTCCGCCTTGACGAACGCGGCGAGGTAAGTGTCGAAGGAGGAGAACGCCTGCGCGCCCGCCCATTCGTTCTGCATGATGCCGAGGAAGTTCACCATCTGGTTGCAGAGGGTTGCGAGGTGCTTCGCCGGAGCGGAAGTGATCTTGCCCGGAATGCCGCCGAGGCCTTCCTGGATGAGCTGCTTCAGCGACCAGCCGGCGCAATAACCGGTGAGCATCGAAAGATCGTGCAGGTGTATGGCTGCGCTCGTGTGGGCGTCCGCGATTTCTTTGTCATAAATCTGGGTGAGCCAGTAGTTGGACGTGACGGCGCCGGAGTTGCTGAGGATGAGGCCGCCCACGGAGTACGTGACGGTGGAGTTTTCCTTGACGCGCCAGTCCAGCTTTTCCATATACTTGCTGATGGTTTCGGTGCAGTATTTTTCCGCGGACAGCGCCGCACGAAAATTTTCACGCTGTTTGCGATAAAGGATATAGGCTTTGCCCACGTCTTCGTAACCGGCGCGGTTGAGAACCATTTCGACGCTGTCCTGGATGTCTTCGATGCCGACCTTGCCTTCGACGATCTTTTTATTGAAATCGGCGGTCACCTTCAGCGCGAGGAAATCGATGATGTCCTGCGTGAACTCCTTTTCCGTGGCCTGGAACGCCTTGACGATCGCGTTCTCAATTCTCCTGATGTCGAAATCGACCAGTTCGCCGTCTCTTTTAACAACCTTGTACATCTGTCTCCATCCTTTCGTTTGTTGTGATTAAACCTTCATTCCCCGCAGTTCCACCTTCGGAACATACGCGGAAACGACCTCTTTATATCTGTTCATCGCGGGGATGTCCGCCCCGTGAAGCCCGCGCTCCACGAGATCTCCAGAATCGACGAACTGCTGCAGGTAGTAATGCTCGTTCCCGCGGATCCATTCGCCTATGGCGCGGAATGAATCCTCATCGTGGAACTCGTGGACCACCGTCGTGCGGAATTCGAAGGGGAGCGTACCGGAAAGCAGAAATCCGGCGCTTTCCTCCACGGCCTTCGTACCGTAACCCTTGATGCCCACGGTCTCTGCGTACCGGGCAAGGGAATTCTTGATGTCCATCGCCACGTAATCCAGCAGGCCTTCGCCCGCGAGATCTCTGAGCTTTCCCGGGAAGGATCCGTTCGTATCCAGCTTCACCGAGAAGCCCATTCCGCGGACCTTGCGGATGAAATCCGCAATATCCGCCTGCAGCAACGGCTCACCGCCGGAAATGCAGACCCCGTCGATCTTGCCCTTGCGCGAAGCGAGGAAAGCGAAGAATGTGGATTCATCCATTTCCGGTTTGCCGATTTCCCCCGGTAGCACCAGGGATGCGTTATGGCAGAACGGGCAACGGAAATCGCACCCGGCGGTGAACACCGTGCAGGCCACCTTTCCGGGGTAGTCTAGAAGCGAAAGCCGTTGCAGTCCCTGTATCATCATAACTTTCCAAACATAACCAAATGTAGTGGGTGTTGCAACCCGTTTGCACAAAATGTTGTGTTTTTTTGTTGAGCCATGAATAAAAAATGTTGATAAACCGTCTATAAATTGGTATAGCCACTGCACAAATGACAACTACGTATTTTTTACTTTCCTAAAAATTTCTTTTTAGTTGCAGAACTCCCGGCCGTCTGTGATGGAGATCACGCGCGATCCGTGACGGAAATCACGGGCACAAAAAGGCACCCTCCGATAAGAGGAGCGGCGCCTATGACGCAGGGACCGGCCAGTTTCAAATTTATGTGCCGTTTATGCTGTAGAAGGTCGCCTGAACTCCGTCGCAAACGAGCCTCGCGTAGCTGGGGGAGGAAACTCCGGCCTTGTACCAGTTGGACTTGAGCGTCCCGGAAGAGGACAGGCTGAATGTGATGCCGCCGGTCTTGAATGTGGCGGAGGAATCGATGACCCACCGCGTATAGTTCGGTTCCGTGACTTCGCTGGACTGCCGCCCGTTCATGTCCAGGTCGACGTAGACCGGAGACGCACCCGATATTCCAAATGCGGCCAGGGCTGAAAGACAAATTTTTACTGATTTACATATAAACGCCACTTTTGTTTTATGCCCTTAAAAATAAAACGCCGGGTGAATTTCCGGCGGATCCCTTAATCTTTCGGTTGTCCGGGGACAACGGGGTTTTGACCGTTTGTTCCGTTGCCCTTCAGCAGCACATCTGTACGGAGTAAGATGATTATTACATCGACCAGGTCTTCTACAACTGGCGAAGTATTCAACCTTGGCGAAAAACGACAATATGTATGCTGCGGAATACAAATTGTATCTGCCGAGGGAAGAGGCGCTGAAAGCCGAAATTGAGACGCAGAAACGGCTTTATTATGAAAGCCGGAGCGGCTAATGCGGGCGGCGCGTGATCCGCGTTTCCAGTGATTTCAGCATCTGCAGGCCGACGGGCCAGTCGCCGAGGCGGGAATCCGCGTTGATGTGCCCGAGCGCGCCGACGTTGAAGCAGGAAGCCTTCCAGTGTGCGGCGAAGAACATCGCCCGGGGGAGCGTGACGAAGGGGTCGTTCTCGCTCGCGGCGACGAGCGCCGGTACGGGAAGGGCCGCGAGCGGCATCGGAGCGAAGCTCCGGAGCGCGTCCGGGGTGCGTTCCGGGCTATCCACGTCCGCGGGGGCCACGAGAAGCGCGCCCGCAACGTTTTTCAGATCCTTGTGCTCCGTGAGGTAATGCACGGTGAGCGAAACGCCGAGGCTGTGCGCGATGAGTATCGTGGGTTCGGTGAATCCGTGCGCTGCGATTTCGAGCGAGGCGGACCACTCCTTGAAATCCGGATGTTCCCAGTCGCGCTGTTCCAGGCGTCGGACGCCGGTGAGCGATTTTTCCCAGTAAGTCTGCCAGTGTTCCGGTCCGGAATTGTGGAATCCGGGAATGATGAAGTACTGCATCAGTCCTCCTTGCGCATCCGCTTTAGCTCCCGTGAGAGCAGGACGGCCGAAAGGATCGCGGCGCAGGTATCCGCGACCGGGCCCGCCATGAACACGCCGCGGAGCCCGAGGAACCGCGGAATTATCAGGAGCATCGGGATGAGGATGAGCACCTGACGGCTCATGTTGAGAATTAGGGAATGGATGGGTTTGCCCGTGCCTTGGAAAAAGTTGCTGCACGTCATCCCTGCGCCGATCAGCGGGAGCGCGAAGAGGAACGTGCGGAGCGAGCGGCTCGCGAGTTCCTGCAGCTGTGAATTCCCCGCGGCGAAACTCCCGGCGAAATTCCCGGCGTTAATTTGTATGACGATCCATTCCAGGCACATGAACCCCACGGAATAGAATAGGACATATTTGAGCGTTTTCCGCACGCGCGGATAGTTGTGTGCCCCGTAATTGTAACCGATGATCGGTTGCGCGCCTTGCACGAATCCCATGATGGGCATGACCGCGACCATCGCTATGCTGTTCACTATTCCGAATGCGGAAATGGCCATGTCGCCGCCATAAACGCTCAAATTTCCGTAATGGGCGAGGCTTTTGTTCAGGATCACATTCATTAGACTGTTGCAGATCTGCATCACACTTGGCGGGAACCCCATGATGAAGATGCGGCGCACGTACGGGAACTGGAGCGCCATCGAACGCCTGCGGATTTTGATGGGCGTATCGCGCTTGAAGAAAAATTCCATCACGAACGCGCTCGTCACGAGCTGGGATATAAATGTTGCCCAGGCCGCGCCCTGGATGCCCCAGTGAAACTTGATGATGAATAGCGCGTCGAGGGCCGTGTTGAGCCCCGCCCCGATCAGGTTCCGGAACATCGCCGTCTTGGGGTGGCCCATCGAACGGATAAAGTGATTCATCCCCGGAGTGATCGTCGAGAACATGGAACCGAGGAGGATGATCCGCAGGTAATTCTTGGCATAGGGGAGGGTCGCCTCGCTCGCACCGAAGGAGCGGAGGAGCGGATCCATCAGCAGTTCGCCGAACGCGAACGCGGAAAAGCCCATGATGATAAGGAGCGCGAAGGAGTTGTTCAGGATGAGGGACGCCTGTGAATATTTCTTTGCACCGAGGCGGATTGCGAAAAGCGTGTTTCCGCCGATGCCGAC
>JBAYFD010000026.1:0-13159 GCA_041667365.1 Fibrobacteraceae bacterium
CCTCACCTCCACTTAAAAAGAGCCCCGGCTTCGGCCGGGGCTCTTTTGTGTGTAAATGATCATATTGAGAGCTCGTCCTTCTGAAACACCTTCACATAAATGAGCGTCCACAGCCCCCAGAGGAGGCAGAGTGTCATTCCTGCGTAGCCGATGGCGAGCGCCGCGTGGGAGATTTGCGTATCGTACTCCAAGACGTGCAGCTCGTTCAGTATAAAGTTCCAGTCGTGAAATCCGTAGGGCGCATCGGAGCCGTAGTTCCCGCCGATGAGGGGAAGTTCCCCTGCGCGTGCGTCCCCGATGTAGGGCGCGATGTCAATGAAGTTTTCGAACGTCCACCAGAGCGCAAGCGAGGATCCGAACAGGTCGCGCGTCTTGATGAAGAGCGCGCCGAAGCAGACGAGCGGCATGATGATTTGGAACAAAGTTCCGCCCATCGATTTGATTAGGGCGCTCCCGAAGATGCCGAATACGATGTGCCCTGTTTCGTGGATGGGCAGGTTCAGGTTGTGCAGAAAGTTGACGATGCCCGCGTCCGCGCCGTTCCAGAACACGGTGACGGTGAGATAGAGGACGATGAGCCAGAGTCCCGCGCGGAAAAAGAATACCGTCTGGCGCGTCTGTGTCGCGGGCGGGTAGAGAAAATAGCGAATGACCGCGGGCCAGCGCTCCGGACTTTTCAGAAGTTCGGCGACGGGGTTCCGCGGTTTCACTGCAGCGAACCGGGGCCAGCGTTTGGGATCGTTCTCCTGCATTTTTTACCTGCCTAACGGTTCGCGGGGATGGAGAGCGTCTGCGTTTTACCGTTCACATCAATGCGGAGAATGCTCTGCGAATTCCGTTCCGGGAGAGTGAACGAATTTGTTCCTCGGATGCCCTGTAGGCGGAAGGCCCGCAGCGTGCGGCCCTGCATGTCGAAGAGCGCCGCGCTGACCGCCGCCCCCTTGGAAAGCGTGATGCGGAGTGTGTTTCCTTGTATTGCCGCGCGGCTGAATGATGCGGCTGTGCCAGGAATATAGGCGGAATTCAGATCCGTCACGGCGACTGCCGCGGAAACTCTGCGCGAATCCGTGTTGCTTTCGACTTTGACGGATACTTTGTACGTTCCCGCGGCGGTGATGGTGAGCGATTGCGATGTCGCTCCGTCGACCGCCGCGCCGTCCTTGTACCACTGGTAGCCGTAACCGGCGCTCGCCGTGAGTTTGTTTCCGTTCTGCGAGAATGTCGGTGCCGTCCAGGTCATGTATTTGTACACGGTTTCCGCGAGGATCCGTGCGCCGGCGGTGTCGGGGTGAACCGTGTCATCCGTGAGGAGATGCGATCTGTCGGTGAATACCGAGTGCAGGTCGATGACGTTCACGCCCTTGTCGATGGCCGCCTGCGCGATGACCGGGTTGATGTGCTCCGTGATAGTCGTGTCGTAAATGCCCCAGCTGGAATTGCTCGCGTATGGGGCGAGCGTCGTCCAGATTTCAGGCGCGGAACTGAGCGTCGCGAAGGTATCGATGAGCGCTTCGTAGTCTTTGAGCAGGGAGTCGGCGGAAATCGAGGACCATGCCGTAAAAAATTTTGCATCGTTCGTGCCGAGTTCGATAATGACCTTATCGGCAAGGTACGCTATTGCGTTGGGAAATTGCCAGGATGTCCAGTAAGAGGCTCCGCCTGCCTTGAGAAATGTCATGGAGCTCACTCCGAAATTCGCGACGGTGTCAGCGTTTCCGAGAAGCATCTGCAGATGGTGCGGGTATGTCGTTGTGTCCGGCCAGGTTACGATTCCATATCCGTAGGTGATGCTGTTCCCGACGCAGGCGATTCTGGTCGTGGCGAACGTCCCGGTAGCAAGGGCAAGGGAACAGATTAAAAGGAGTGACGAGAATTTCATGTGCTGAAATATATCTAAGCGATCCCTTCCCCGGTTATAGGCTGAGAATTTGTTTTCCTGAAAATTTTTTCAGGACACCTCTAGGTGCGGTCGCGGATGCCGAAGATATCTCATATTGTCAATATTGGGCACCTATGTGCATGTTTTTTTATTTTACAATTGGACGATCCCATCGCTCACAGGCGCGATTCTGCAATAAAATTAAGCGAACTTGATTTTTCTGCCCTCATCTTGCTTGCCGTTCATTTCCACAAAGAGATTTTCGGGGGTGCAGTTAATTAAAAAAAAGATAGATTTAAGTGCAGTTCTGTATCATCTTTGCAGGAGTTCGTGTCAATGAATATTATGCGTTCTCTTTTATGGTTGCCATTGGCGATGGCTTCCGCCGCTTTTGCGCAGACCGCGTTCATGGAATCTTCCTCGGCTGCTGTTCCAGCGTCTTCATCGGCGGCACTGGAATCGGTCCCGGCACAGGAACCGGTTGCCATATCTTCCTCCCCTTCGGTGGCGATAGCGTCTTCGTCGAGCGCCCGTGCCGCGGAACCTTCTGTTTTTGCGGAAGAGAGAAGTTCTTCCTCCGCTGTTGAAATGTATGAAGTTCATTCGTACACGCTCCTTGCGCCTCTCCCGCAAATGCAAGTGGATTCGCTCCGCTACGGCCCTGCGCAAAGGATGCGTTTCGGTGTGCATCTAGGCCTCGGCAGCGTTGATTTCATTTCGGATGATGATGACGTTGATAATCTCGATGGTCTCACTTGGACGGCGGGTCTTGTTGGCGTGTTCCCATTGAGTCGGCATGTATTCAGTCTGCAGGCCGAGGCGGATGTCACGGCTCGCTTGGTCGACCATTCCTACCGCTTGTATTCCGGCACTACGGAAGTTGCGCGCAAGGATAAGATCCAGCAGTATGACGTTTCCGTTCCGCTCCTGTTCACATGCCGTCCGCTACGTTCCCGTGTGTTCTTCCTTTTTGGACCTCAGGTGGATTTCGGCTTTTATGATCATCTGAAGATTTATAAGGATGGCCGCAGAATCGCGAATGAGGATCTGGTTGACGATGATGCCCGTGCGAATATGGACTGGGGCCTTGTGATGGGCCTGGGCGTCGCGGCTACGCAACATCTGCAGTTCGATTTCCGCTTCGGCGCTGGTATTTCCGATATGTACGACAACCTGTATGTCGATGATCAGTACTGGTCCTTTACTGCGGCGAGCGTGCAGATGGGTATAACCCTTTTGTACTGATTTCGCCAAAAGCTCTGAACATAAGGCCCGGCTTTGCTCCGGGTCTTTTTTTGCGCCCGCGCACTTTTTTAAATTTGCGCGCATGAGTTCCATACTTTCGGAATTTGACGTAGTCGTGATCGGTGGCGGGCATGC
The DNA here is from genome assembly GCA_041667365.1 of Fibrobacteraceae bacterium. Taxonomy (GTDB): domain Bacteria; phylum Fibrobacterota; class Fibrobacteria; order Fibrobacterales; family Fibrobacteraceae; genus JBAYFD01. The sequence goes on from JBAYFD010000026.1 coordinate 3,260, forward strand.
CGGTATCGAGGCTACTCACGCCGCCTGGAAACTTGGCGTGAAAACGGCGATGATCACGATGGATCTCGCCGCCATCGGACGCATGTCCTGTAACCCTGCCGTGGGCGGGGTGAGCAAGGGACAGATCGTGCGCGACATCGATGCGCTCGGCGGTCTGATGGGGCTTCTCACGGACCGCGCGGGCATTCAGTTCCGTATGCTCAATATGAGCAAGGGCCCCGCCGTATGGGGGCCGCGCGCGCAGTGTGATCTGCGCAATTACAGTGAAATCGCCCGCGAGGCGATGGAATCCCTGACCGGGCTGTCTCTCATTCAGGGGGAACTCGCCGCGTTCACGCGTATGCCGGACGAACGCCTGGAACTCACGCTTTTGAACGGCGACCGTTACATCACGCGTTCGCTCGTGCTGACTACGGGGACTTTCCTTTCCTCCAAGATGTTCACCGGGCTCACGTCAAGCATCGGCGGAAGAGTCGGGGAGGCGAGCGCAGACAAACTTTCCAAATGCCTCGCAACGGCTGGGCTCAGACTTCGCCGTCTCAAAACCGGAACGCCTTCGCGTATCGACCCGGATTCCGTGGATTTCGACGAATGCGAAACCCAGCACGGTGACGCCAATCCGTGGCCTTTCAGCGATAGGCACGCGCACCCGATTGACAACGGGAACGTCTGCTGGATCACGCGCACGAATCTCAGAACGCACGACATCCTGCGCTCCGGCTTCAAGGACAGTCCGATGTTCTCCGGGCGCATCAAGGGCAAGGGCCCTCGCTATTGTCCGAGCATTGAAGACAAAATCAACCGCTTCGGCGACAAGGACGGTCATCAGATTTTCCTGGAACCCGAACAGAAGGACATCGGACGCGTTTATCTGAACGGGTTCAGCTCGAGTCTCCCCGCGGAAATCCAGATTGCGGCGATGCACACGATTAAGGGACTTTCCCGTGCGCGCGTGCTGCAGATAGGCTATGCCGTGGAATATGATTCCGTGGATGCGACGCAGCTCCACCCGACTTTTGAAAGCAAGAATTATTCCGGCCTTTATTTCGCGGGCCAGGTGTGCGGCACGAGCGGCTACGAAGAAGCCGGCGGTCAGGGAATCATCGCGGGCATCAACGCTGCGCTCAAGGTCAAGGGCGAGGAACCTTTCATCCTCGGACGTTCCGAAAGCTACATCGGCGTGATGGCGGACGATCTCGTGAATTTTCTTCTGGATGAACCCTACCGCATGTTTACGAGCCGTGCGGAATACAGACTTTTCCTGCGGAGCGATAACGCGGATTCGCGCCTCAAGGCCCGCGCCCATGCCATCGGAATGATCGATGACGCGGACTGGCAGAACTGGCAGCGCCGCGAAGCGCAGATGAAGCGCATCCGGCAGCGCCTCGCGGAAACCGCAGGCGATCCCGCGCAGATCAATGAAGTCCTCGCAGGAAGCGGACAGGCTCCCGTCACGGAACGTACCCGCTGGGCTCAGATTCTTCGCCGTCCCGGAGTCGATCCCGAAAAATTTTTCAGCGTCGCAGTGCCGGACGAGACCATCCTCCGCCGCGATAAGTGGTGCTTGCTCGCTGAAGAAACCTACGCGGGGTTCTTCGCGCGTCAGTCCCGCGAAATTGAGCACGAATCCAAAATTGAAAAGGTCCGCCTTGCCGCGGACATGGATTACTCACAGATTAAAATGCTGAGCATCGAATCGCGGCAGCGCCTTGAAAAGGCGAAACCGCTCACGGTGGGGCAGGCGAGTCGCATTCCCGGCATTCGCCCGTCGGACATCATGGTGCTCTCTCATTTCTTAGAGAACCGGTAAAAATCCGGCCGTTCATTTTGACAACCCAGTCACCCTTCCGCAAAGCCTGCGGAAGGGTGACTTGTTGTTCCCCCTGAGGCACGGATGTGTGCCAAATGCATTCTCCGTTCAGATTGTATAGAGTCAAGGTCCCTGCGCGGCTTGCGGAAATGTAGAATCCCGTCGCCGTGCGTATGCAGATGATGTCACCTGTTTGTATTGTTTTCGGCTGGCGCACCACCATTTCCGTTTTTGTCATCGACTCTGCGGGTTCCGTGAAGCCGAATTGCCCGTCGATCCAGTGGATGCGGCTTTTGAACCAGCCTCGCAGATGTTCGACTTCCGCGTCCCAGGTCGGTTCCGAATAGCCGTTGTAGCAAAAGTTGTATGTAAACCAGCCCGTGCCCATATTCGCGCAGGTTGCGCTTCCGAGGACTTTCCATCTGTCGAAGTTCCGCACGGATCCGTTCCGGAGAACGCCGGATAACGAATCGATGAATGCGTCGATGTTCTTTGTATGCCATACGGAAGCTCGCAGCTCCGCCCAGCGTGCTTTCATTTTCGCCTGGAATGCCGCATCTTCAAAGATTTTCTTGATCCACGGCGCGATGAAATACGTGCCCGTGGTCATATTCTGTTCCGTTTGCCAGCCGGTGGTGTCCATGTTGTTGTTGTAGCTCACGGCGCCTATGGCGAGGTTGAAATCCCAGGGTGGCCCGAATTGAATTTTCCCGCCTTTGGAATTCTTGTCCTTGAACATATAAAAGCTGCAAAGGTAGGCGTCGGAATTCTTGAGTATTTCCTCGTGGAGAATGTAATCTACGGCGGCGTCTACGTCGATCACGGAGGAATAGCCTGTGTTCACATCGTTCCAGTTGCCTGCGTCCATCAGCTTTTCAAAGTTGTTCACGGTGTTTTGCAGGTAGGTTTTCGCCGCGGCGGAAATGTTGTCCTTTGTCGGGTAGTGATAAAGGAATTGGAGCCCGTCGCTGGATTTGAATCCTTCGGAATTGATGTCATCGGACTTATCGATGCGGAAAATGTAACCGCCTGTGAGCGCGTCGTTCTCCCCCGAGTCCTCCTTGAGCTTGCTTACGGGAACGCGGTTCTTGTCCCGCTTGATCTTTTCGAGGAGCAGGTATACGCCGTTGTAGCTTCCGTTCAGGTAGAGTTCCACGAAGCGGAACCGGGGGCTGTAGCGACCCGTCTGCTGGTAAAGGTAATGGGCGATTGCGTTCCGTATGAGCGTCTTGTCGATGTAGGGGCCGTGAAGTACCCAGTCGTCACCGTCCGGGAGTCCGAGGAGGGGCGCTTCTAGGCTGTTTCCTGCGCTGTCGTGGATTTCAAAGCCGTAGCCTTTCTTGTCGAAGGATGCAGAAGTCTGCCCGCGGGTTTCTATGCCGATATTGTAGAGAGTTCCTTTTGCGGAATCGCCCGGAGCATTTTCGCCCTCGTCGAGCACGCGCATTGTCGCCGTGATTTTAGGCTCGTCGGGAATCGTCTGTCCGTTTGTCCGGATGAAGAGTAAGGGGAGGTCGTAGCTTGCGGCGAACGCGACCGTTCCTAGGAAGAGGAGAAAATAAACCAAACGTATAGCCATCGCACACCTGCCTTACTTCCAAAATAACTTCCGTGTCAGGCGAGTTCCTTTTTGTAAAGGTTTTATTGTTGTGCGGTTTTACAACTTTGAAAGCAAAGAAAAGCGGAGGTCCGTAAGGACTGCCGCTTTTGTGATTCAGGGATTGGAGGACCTTTTTAAAGGTCGAGGGCGTTCTTGATTCCGTCGATGAGCGCGCCGTTCGAGAATAGCTGGAAACCGCCCGCGTCATAGCCCCAGTGCTGCCACGGAATTTGGAGCGTGTCCGCGGCTTCGCGGAACGCCTTGTAGTAGTTCAGGCGGGATTCCGCGGAGGAGCCCTTGTTGTAGGCGCCGAACTCGTTGCAGATGATCGGCACGTTGTTCTTCACGGCCCAGGTCTTTGCCTGAAGCATCAACTTCAGAATGTATTCCTTGCTGCCGGCTTTGTAGTAATTGTTGATGGTGTTCTTAACGCTTGCGGACGTGGTTTTCTTCACGCCGAAGTAGGCGGACTGCGTGGACCATTTCGTCGTATCGTACGGGAGCGGAATGTTCTTGATCATTCCGTAGTCGGTCCAGGATGCGCTCTGATGCGTAAAGAGGAACGGCTCGTAGCAATGGATCACATAGATGATGTTCGTGTCCGTGAAGGGCGTGCGTTTGACGAGCGCACTGATGTCGTACCAGCGGGTGTCACCGAAAAGGATTGTGTGCTTCTTGTCCACGGTGCGGATGGAGTCGATCATTCCCTGCGCGGTCGCGGTCCAGTTTGCGGCGGTGATCGCCGCAGCCATTCCCGGTTCGTTCATCAGCTCGAAGAAGATGTCCTCGCGGGTGTTTGCGGCGAAATGCGCGGCGACGCGCTTCCAGAGAATTGCCATCATGGCGCGGTAGGTGGTGTCCACGGAGGTGGTCGCATCATAGCTGCCGTCGTATTCGTGGTAGTCGATGGTGAATGAAATTCCGTAGCGTTCCGTCCAGGTGGCAAAGGAATCGAGCACGGTGAAGAGCGTCGTCGTGTCAATGTCAAGGATGGCTTCGGTGCCGGCGAGGAATTTCGCCTTGTTATTCGCATAGAGGTCGAGGTCGATCGGCAGGCGGAGTCCCTTGATGCCGTTTTCGCTCATCAGTTTGACATCCGCTTCTCCGTATTTGAAATCAGTGAATTTGCCGTCGGCATTCTCAAGCCAATTCGTGAAATTTAAGCCCTTGTTCAGATATTTTTCCGCTTTTGCCTGGAGTGGGTTCGTAATGGCGATGTCGCCTATGGTGACTTCGGGGATGACCGGAGCCTTGATGGTGAGGTCGTTGACCACGGAGTCCTTGACGACTTCGGAAGAGTCCATCAGGTAGATGTCATCGAGGAGGACGGAATCCGCGATGCCGTTTCCTTTCACCTGGAAGCTGATTGCGGTGAGATTCTGCGCGTTCCAGTCAACGGCCTTTCCCCAGCCGCCCTGAGTGAGGTCCGCGAAGCGGATCGTGACCTTTTTCCAGACGTTGGAGGCGGGGACGAGCATCTGATAAACGTCATAATCCGTCACATCGGAAGTCTCGAGGCGGATGTAATGCTTGCCGCCTTTGTAGTAGTAAGAAATGCCGCCGAACCGGCCGAGGTTAGGTATCGTCGAAACGCTCACGCCCCAGCCGATGTAAGGATCGTATTGATAAGTCCCCTTATTTAATTTATATGAAACGGCGAAAGCTTTGCTGGAATCGTAGCTCTGCGCAGTCGCGGCGATCTTGCCCTCGGCATCGACCGCCGTGGTGAATGTGGACGCGCCGCCGTTGGATTCGTCCGTATAGGTGTACCAGCCGTCGCCGAGGAGGTCCGTGCCGTTGCCGTCGTTGAAATCATCGACGAGGAGTCCTTTTAGGGCCGAGGTTGCGGATGAAGAAGAAACGGCTGTAGTATCCGTGCTACTGGAACTCCCGCCCATGCCGCTGGAAGAAAGTTCCGCCGCGGATGAGGAGGAATCCAATGCGGCTTTAGAGCTGGAGTCGTCTCCGCAGGCGCAAAGCGTTGTCAGCAGCAGGGCTGTGGAGCAGAGACCTATGACCTGTTTGACGTTCTTTCCCATAACAAACCTCGAAGGTTAAAGAATTTATCATTAATATATCCTTTTTTTTATTCTTCGGAATAGGTTTCAATAGCGGTTTGTATACAGAGGAAAACGATGAGATGTATTTGGCCGAATACCTTATGAATAAAGGGCCGGATAATAAAAACCGCCCGGTTCTGCCCGGACGGTTCTCTTGCAAAAAAGAATGCAATTTATCTGTAAATATGCTTACACCTGCGCAAGCGCCTGTTCGAGATCTGCGACGATGTCACGGATGTCCTCGATGCCGACGGAGAAGCGGATGAGGTCGGGCTGGATGCCTGCGTCCATGAGCTGTTGGTCGGTGAGCTGACGGTGCGTGTGGCTCGCCGGGTGGAGTACGCAGCTCCGCGCGTCCGCGACGTGAGTGACGATCGCGATCATCTTGAGCGAATCCATGAATTTGATGGACTTCTCGCGCCCGCCCTTGATGCCGAACGTGAGAACGCCGCAGGGGAGCCCGCCTTTGAACTGCTTCTGCGCGAGTTTATGATAAGGACTGTCTTCCAGGCCCGCGTAGTGAACCCACGCGACCTTGGATTGCTTTTGCAGGAACTTGGCGGCAGCGAGCGCGTTTTCGCAGTGGCGCGGCATGCGGAGGTGGAGCGTCTCGAGTCCGAGGTTCAAAAGAAATGAGTTGTGCGGGCTCGGAATGGAGCCGAAGTCGCGCATCAGCTGGGCCGTGGCCTTGGTGATGTATGCGCCCTTGCCGAACGCCTTGGTGTAGGCGAGTCCGTGGTAGGACGGATCCGGTTCCGTGAGGCCCTTGAACTTGTCGTGATGGGCTTCCCAGTCGAAGTTACCGCTGTCGACGATGGCGCCTCCGACTTGTGTCGCGTGGCCGTCCATGTACTTGGTGGTGGAGTGGATCACGATGTCTGCGCCGAATTCGAAGGGACGGCAGAGCACCGGGGTCGCGAACGTGTTGTCGATGATGAACGGAACGCCGTGCTTGTGCGCGATCTTCGCGAATTTTTCGATGTCGAGCACGATGCCCGCGGGGTTTGCGACGGTTTCGCCGAAGAGCGCTTTGGTGTTCGGGCGGAACGCCTTGGAAATTTCTTCTTCGGAAGCGTCCGGCTCGACGAACGTGACGTCGATGCCGAGTTTTTTCATCGTGACGGCGAACAGGTTATACGTGCCGCCGTAAATGGTGGAGGAACTCACGAAGTGGTCGCCCGCTTCGCAGATATTGAACACGGAATAGAAAGAGGCGGCCTGGCCGGAGGAGGTGAGTATGCCCGCGACTCCGCCTTCGAGCGCGGTGATTTTCGCGGCGACGCAATCGTTCGTCGGGTTCTGCAGACGGGTGTAGAAGTATCCGTTCGCCTTGAGGTCGAAGAGATCTGCCATCGCCTGGCTCGTTTCATACTTGAAAGTGGTGCTCTGGTAGATAGGGAGCACGCGGGGCTCACCGTTTTTGGGTGTCCAGCCGGCCTGTACGCAAAGGGTATCGATTTGTTGTTTCATAAGTCCTCTGAAAAAAGTCTGCGACAAATATATGAAAATATACGCATAAATGCGAAATGAAAACGGAAAATAAGGCAAAACCTCTTTTCCCGCTATCTTTCCCGCTGATTTTGCACGTTATTCGCTGAATTTTTTATTTTACGGAGAGAAGGCCTTATTAAGCAAGGAGCATTTCATGATAGCTTTAATCGTCGTCGGGATCCTCATCATCGCCGTGATTTTCGGCGTCGTCAGCATTTACAATTCGATGGTGCGTCTCCGCAACAACCGCGAAAACGCCTTCGCGGATATTGATGTGCAGCTCAAGCAGCGCCATGACCTGATTCCGCAGCTCGTCGAGACCGTCCGCGGATATATGAAGCATGAAAGCGAAACTCTCCGCGCCGTGACGGAAGCCCGCGCGGGCGCGATGCAGGCGACGACGCTGGACGCGAAGATCGCCGCGGAGATGAAGCTCACTTCTGCGCTGCAGGGCCTCAAGGTCGCCGTGGAAAGCTACCCGGACCTCAAGGCGAGCGCGAACTTCATGCAGCTCCAGGAAGAAATCGCTGACATTGAGAACAAACTCGCAGCGAGCCGCCGCTTCTTCAATTCCGCGACCAAGGAATACAACAATCAGATTCAGACGTTCCCCGCGAACCTTTTCGCCGCGACGTTCGGATTCCGCCGAGAGACGATGTTCGACCTGGGCGAATCCCGTGCTGATCTGAACGAAGCTCCGAAAGTCCAGTTCTGATTCATCAGCGCATCCGCAGAGGGCTCCTTGAAATACGTCGGGTTAGAGATGCAACAGGAGCGGAATAACCGCCGCTCCGTTTTTCTCCTTTGCTGTTTCCCCTTGCTCGTGCTCGCTCTCACGTTCATCGCCTGCTATGTGTGGGGCGTGGGCGCGGTGCCTTCGGCGATGGGCGAAGACGGCTCCGCCGTTCCGCAGGAATCTCCGCTTGTGCTTGCGATGGACTGCTTTACGCAGGCGGCTCCGTGGGTCACCGGGGGCGTCGCCCTCTGGTTCTTCATCGCGTTCTTCGCGAATACGGCGATCATCAACGCGGCGACGGGTGCGAAACCCCTTGAGCGCAAGGACAACAAGCGCGTCTATAACCTCGTGGAGAATCTCTGCATCGCGGGCGGCATATCCATGCCCAGGGTGCAGATCGTGGAAGATCCCGGTCTCAATGCCTTCGCGAGCGGGATCGGGGAGAGTTCCTACACGGTGACGCTCACCCGGGGAATCATCAATGCGCTTGATGACGAGGAACTTGAAGGCGTCATCGCTCACGAACTTACGCACATCCGGAATCACGACGTGCGCGTGCTCATCATTTCCATCGTGTTCGTCGGTATTTTCGCAATCCTCGCGGAACTTTGCGCCCGACTCGCCTGGTTCTGCGCCCGCAGTTCAGGACGTTCCCGTGGCAAGGGAAATGCCGTCGCGCTCGGCATAGCCCTCGGACTCCTCTTTATCGCGCTCCTCGCTTTCATCGGGTACTGCGCCTCCATCCTGATGCGGTTCGCCATCAGCCGCAATCGCGAATACATGGCGGACGCAGGCGGCGCTTCGCTCACCAAAAAGCCGTGGGCGCTTGCCCGGGCACTCCGCAAGATCTCCGGCAATTCGGAAGTCAGTTCCGTTCACGAAGCATCCGTGCAGCAGCTCTTCATCGAACACGGCGACGGTTCCGGGTTCTTCAACCGTCTTTTCGCGACGCACCCGCCCATCGGGGACCGCATTGCCGTTCTGGAGAATGTCTAATCTTATTTTTTTAACAGAATTTTTATTGAGCCTTTTTACGCTGCGGCTTCCGAAGCGAAGCCTCGTGCCGGGAAACCATTCTGCCTATAGAGGGTTGAAGGCTTTTGCGCGTCAAGTTGGAAAAATCAATTTCATCCAGGGACGGAATTTTGCCCTAAATATAATTTCCAGAGCCGACATTCGTTCTAGAATCCAAAGGGAATAAAATTTCCTAGATCGTCTCTAATGTTGTAATCATATATGTAAGTTGCCTCGTAATATCGGCCTATTCTGTTGTGTGCAAAAAAGTCCCGGGTCTTGCGACCCGGGACTTTGTGATTTCTAACTGTGGAGCTTATTCGACGGTGATGAGCGTAAGGGTGCGCTTGCCGACGGTGATGCCCTTGGAGAGGTCGACGGACTTTTCCTTCTTGCTCGGATCGTTCGCCCAGCCAGCCTTGAGCTTTTCTGTCGTCTTGTCAAGAACCTGCACTTTCGCCTTGCCGTTGAAGCCCGGAATATCGAGCTTGAGGTTGAAGTCGCTGTACGGGCTCTTGTTCACGACGAGGAGCGCCTTCTTCTTGCCATTTTCCGTGAGGTACGTGGTAAGGAGGGATTCCTTGTCTCCGGTGATCGTCGTCTTCACGAGCTTGCCGCGGAGAGCGTCGGAAGCCATCTGGAAAGCCCAGTAGCTCGGACGCGGGCAGTTCGCGCATTCTTCGCCGCCGCGGGTCAGGTAACCGTAGTCACCGCCTTCCGGAGTGATGTCGTTGTGGATATCCCAGTACTGGGCGTTATCCGTGTTTTCCTGGGCGAGCATGCCGAGGTAGTCGGCGATGAACAGGCCGTTTTCGACGGAGAGCGTCTGCGGACCCGGGTTGAAGTCGACGGAGTTCCATTCGGTGAGCCAGAGTTCAAGCTTGTGCTGCTTGCCCTTGCTCCACTTGTCCGCGACCTTATGGAGGCGTTCAAAGATAGGGCCGAGGGTCTGCGGCGCGGAGAGCAGCGCGAAGTCGTTCTCTTCACCGTAGTGCTGCGGATAATGGTGAACGATGAGGCCGTCCGCAATATCTGCGGTTTCCTTGAGCACCTTGTCGTTCCATTCGCCTTCAAGAACGCCCACCACGGCGACTTTAATCGTGGGGTCGACTTTCTTCATTGCGGTAATGAATTCGCGGGCGCGCTTACCGTAAACGGTACCGCCGTCCTGGCCGTATTTGGAATAGTA